>JAEDCM010000015.1 GCA_016294165.1 Anaeroplasmataceae bacterium | reverse complement strand
TATGTTTATTATCGCATTTAAATTATCCTTAAGTCAAATTTTTTGCTATAAAAAAACAATAAATTAATTTTAAACAAAAAGCACCGATTCGAATACATCAAAACGGTGCATATAATTAAATTGAATATTTAAAATAATCGATGTACTCAAATACGAATGCATCGATTGTCTTAAAGAACCTATTCATTAAATACTTGAGTTATGAAGTTATTTAATTCTTGTAATTTTCCTTTAAAAATCTTTGGTGTTTTTAAAATAAATACTTCCTGTTGCTTTAGAGAAAACACAAATGAATAAGCTACATTATACATTGCTTTACGCATTCCAAGAAATTTATAATGGTTATCATTTATATCGTCAACTAAATAACAATTATACATTACAAGTCGTTCAATATTTGCTGTATTTATTGGCATATCATCATAATAATCCATATCAATATCATTGATAATTTTGATCATTTTTTCACGATACCTGTTAATACTATGATCATGGAAATAAAAGAATTCCTTTCTCTTTCCTTTGGTATATTCTAAACGAATTACTTCACTTCCATCTGGAACATTTATAACAGCTACATAGCCCATTTGCTTAAAACGTTGAAATATTGTTTCAAGGCTAGCATTAGCATCGATTAAAATTGGAAATTTTTTACGCATCCCTACACCTCTTTAAAATATTGCTCCTAGTTTCTTTCCATTACCATAATATGCAAAGTCATCTTTAACCTCTAGGAATCCATTAGTTCTAATTGTGCCATCTTCATTGCGATATGCTAAGCTTAAATCAATTTCAGTTGAAATAAAAATCTCGTTTGCATTATATGTGGCAACCTCAGTTCCACGCATTGATGATGTAGATGAGTTAACATCAATACTTGTAGAAATATAATAATATTTTGATGAATTAAACATATATGAGTAGCTTGCACTACCATAATATTTGTCACTCATCGTTAATCCTCCACTATATGATAAACAATTTAAATATGTATGTAAACCTCTACTTTGCGAGTTAAAGTTTGACTTATCTCCACTGCTATATCCACTATTCATGTAGGATGTGCAAGACTCAAATAAAATATTACCATTATTACTTCCATCGTTAAATCCATGTCCACGATTAAAAGCTGAAAGGCAATTTATCATCTTATGATTAGTCGCATTTCCTTTTCCACCAACTAAAAAACCATTACCAGGCGACTTACTAAAATATTTATCATTAATATCAATTCCATTTTTATAAGCGATACAATTACGCAATTCTACTACACCAATTGTTAATAATGATTCACTATTAGTTACCTCAAAACCATTATTTAAATTTCCATAAGCGATACATCCATTTAAAGCATTTCCTTCATTTACAGCTTTAACTTCAAAACCATTGCTAGCATAATGACTATTATCACCATTTTTATATGAAGTTGAATTTAAAATTAAATTATTCATTGGCCATTTACTATAAGTACTGTTGCTTGTGTCATAGCGAGTAATGGAAATACCTGAACCAATGTTATGATGAGAAATACATTGCTCAACGATATTATCATTTCCACAAACAATAATTCCTCCATAAAGATATGTTGTAGCATTTGACCAGGAAACATCAAGTCCAACACCAACACCAGTAACCGTAATACCTTTAACTAAATAATTTGTTCCGCTAATTAAGATTCCATAATCATCTTGGGAATTATTAAAATCAAATATAACCTCACCATTATATGCTTCAATAATTTGCTTATTAGCGTTTGTTTTATTTAGTAAAATTCCTTCACTAAAACTATATGTACCGGCTAAAATATAAACAATTTGATCATCTTTGGCACGATTAAGAGCATCAATTAAAGTTGTTGGATTATCAAGTGTTCCTTCTGAAGGCTCAGTAACATTTGAAACATATAAATTTTTATCAACTTGATCAGTAGTTATTGGAATATTAGGTTTAGTAGTTGTCTTCTTTTCAGTAGTTGAAGTATTATTCTTAGACGTTGTATTAGAAATAGTTGTTTTTTTAGAAGTCGTAGATGAAGAAATCGTTGTACTAGAAATAGTAGACGTTTTTTGGGAATTATTATCGCATGCAGAAACAAAGAAAAAAACCATTAAAAAAAGTAACAAGAGCTTCTTCACATGCCTCACTTCCCTTCTATTCGGGAAAATTATAACATAAAATTCATTTTATGTAAATTTAAATAGTATGTTTTTTCTTTTTTATTACATTTACAACGATAATTATAAAAATAATTATCACGATTATAGTTTTATAATTTTTATAGATAATTTGCATATCGATGTAATTGTAGCAATAATATCCAACGGATATTAATATACTATTCCAAACAAATATCCCAATGATTGAAAACATGACAAATTCTATTATTCTATCCTTGTAGATTCCCGAAAAAAAAGAAATATAGGTTCGGCATATTGGCACTAAGCGACCAACTGATAAATAAAGTTTTTTGTTTCTTAAATAAAGCTTTTTTGTCTTTTCAATTTTGGTTTTAATACTGGCGTTTTTAGAGATTTTTTTAATAATTCCTTCGCCTAATAAATATCCCAACAAATAACAAACCAAACATCCAATAAGACCAGCGATTGATGATAAAAAAATGAGCAATAATAAATTAAAATTTTTAAAGCTTGCGACATATCCAGTAAGGGGCAGTAAAATCTCAGAAGGAAGCGGAAAACAGGCATATTCAAGGATGATCATAATTAGTGTTACACCTATTCCGTATTTACTAATTAACGCCTTCATTTTTAAACCCCTCATAGATATATTTTAGCACTTGAATTATCAGTGTAGGCATGATTGCTAAAAGGTAGATAAATAAGATTTCTTTGCTTGTAAAATCATCAACTAAAAACACATCCTTTAACGGTTCTATAAACAGAACTGAATTGACTAACGAAACACCTAAAATAATTGAAAATAGTAGCCACTTATTTTTTATTCCATACCTGAAAACTGATCCTTCTCCTCTTGGATTTAATCCTGCAAAAAGACGTGCTAAACATAAAGTTAAAAAACACATTGATGGTTTTAAAAGTTTAGCCCCTAGACGATAAGAAAAGATTATCGCAAAAGCAATTAAAATCCCTTCAAATAAAATCTTTCTAATCATCACCTTATTGAGAATATTTTCATCAATATTTCTTGGCTTATATTTCATTATTCGATTATTTGCTACCTCCATTCCAATCGCAATTGCTGGAAGAGAATCGGTAAGCAAATTAATAAATAAAAGCTGAACCGGATCAAATGGAAAATAAAAATTATTAATTGTTGCATAAATCGCAATAATGATTCCTGCCATATTTCCACTAATTAAAAATCTTATGGCATTTCTAATATTAAAATAAATATTTCTTCCGTTTTTTATTGCAAAGGTTATTGTTTTAAAATCGTTATCTAATAATATTACATCACTAGCATCCTTACTAATCTCCATCCCGCTGGCCATGGAAACTCCGATGTCCGCTTTTTTTAAAGCTGGGGCATCATTAATTCCATCACCAGTCATCATCACCACTTCATTATTAGCTTTATAGGCATTCACAAGCCTAAGCTTATCAATTGGAGTGGTCCTTGCGTAGATAAAGCAATCATTGACCATCACTCTTAATTCCTCATCAGTTAGTTTGGAAATCTCATCTCCAGTTAAAACATTTTTGCTTTTTATACCAACCATTTTTCCTATTGATAAGGCCGTATTCTTATTGTCACCGGTAATCATCGCAACCTTAATTGATGCTTCATGGCACGTTTTAATACTTTCATAAATATCATCCTTAGGACTATCAAAAATTCCTGCAAAGCCGATGAAATTCATCTCTTCTTTACCTTTTAAAAAACAAATCACTCTTAAACCTTCATTTGCTAAAATATCATGTGTTTGTTCAATTAAATACTTATCTGATGCTTTTAATAAACGGTTTTTAAAATAAATTATTTTTTTCTTTAAAACCTCATATGCTCCTTTATAATAAGTGATTCCATCATAATTAACCATCATAAATTTATTATTAGAATTAAATGATAGCTTTTCTAAAACCTTATTATCGTCCTTTTTAAAGTTGGTATTCATTTTTGCATATTCATAAAGTGATTTATCGGTTTGATTTAATCCTTTGGTCTCATTATTTTTTATTTCATTGCATATAAGCATAGCTTCTAGAAGCTCATCTGTATTTTCATAGTCTATTCCATTAAAAACCTTTTTAACAACCATTTCATTTTTTGTTAATGTTCCGGTTTTATCAGTACAAATTACACTAACTGAACCTAAAGTTTCAATATTCTTCATGTTTTTAACAATTGCTTTATTATTAGCCATTTTAACCATTCCAATAGCTAGACAGATAGTCACAATGCTCCCCAAGGCCTCAGGGATTGCGGCTACTGCCAATGCAATTGCAAACATTGCGGATTCCATAATATCCTTTCCTTGAAATACACTGATTATATAGACTAAAGCACAAATAAATAATATGGTAGCAGCTAAGCTAAAGCTTAAGCTATTTAAGCTTTTTTCAAGTGGGGATTTAGTAATTGTTGTATCATTAATGATATTGGTTATGTTACCAATTAAAGACTTATGCCCAACAAAGCATACAACCCCAATTCCCTCACCATTAATTATTTTACTTCCGGAAAACAACATATTGCTTTGATCAAAAGATGATTTGTCCTCATAGATTGCTTCTTCATTCTTATATTTTGTATGAGATTCACCGGATAATTGTGATTCATCAACTTCTAAATTATTACACGAAATGATTCGCATGTCCGCACAAATAATATCACCAATTTTGAATTTAACAATATCCCCAACAACGATTTCTGTTTCTTTTACAATTACTTCCTTATTATTTCTTTTGACTAAAATATCCTTTTTAGTTAATGTTTTAATGTTCTCAAGTGATTTATTAGCCTTATGGGTCTCTACTGTTCCAATAATCGCATTGATATTAATAACTAATATTATTACTAAACCAGATGAAATATTTGAAGTTAAAATTGAAATTATCGCACAAATAATCAAAATTATGACTAATAAATCGCAAAATTGTTTTAAAAAAATCAATAATAGGCTATTCTTTTTTGGTTTATTGAATTCGTTACTTCCATGTATTTCTCTACTTTTAATAACATCCTCATCAGAAAGGCCTAAAAAGCTTGAATTTAATGATTTTAAGCAATCATTAATACTTGTTTTATAATATTCCATAAGCGCACACCTCAACGCTTAATTTTATGCACGAGTCTATAAAAAAATGTTTGAATACTTTGTATAATTATTATCCTATAAAAAAAACGATGATTCTCATTTGAAAATCCATCGTTTTATATATTATATTTACCAAATTACGTTTTTACCTTTAAAACCGTAGAACTGATAATAACCAATTGTTGTTATTTTATCAGATATTTCTATTTGAGTTAATAAACCATTTAAAATATAGTTTTTTAATATTTAATCATACCTTCATAAATTAATGAAGCATTACCAGTTAAATAAACTTCTTCTCCATCATATCTAACAATTAGGTCACCACCAGTTACTTGAACAACTACATCCTCATTTAGATTAACTAGGCCATTTAAATATGCGGCTACAACCGCTGCGGCTGCACCAGTTCCACAGGCAAGAGTTTCGCCATTTCCTCTTTCCCAAGCACGCATTTTAATTAGATTCTTATTTACAACTCTAATAAATTCAGCGTTAACTCTTGCAGGGAATAATGGATGATTCTCAAATAGTGGTCCAACCTTCGAAACATCAAAATTATCGACACGATTAACAAATACTACTGCATGAGGGTTACCAACGTTAACACATGTCATCTTAAATTCCTTATTTCCTACTTTAATATCCTCATTCACTACTAATTCTTTATCAATTTTAACAGGAATTTGGCTTCCTTTAAGCATTACCTTTCCCATATTAACCTCAACAAGGTTAACCTCATTATTGAATAAATAAAGCTTTAATTTCTTTAGACCAGCAAGTGTTTCAATGGTAATATTTTCTTTTTTTATCATTAGCTTATCATGTAGATATTTACCAACACATCTAATTGAGTTTCCAGCCATTTCACCTTCAGATCCATCCTTATTGAAGATACGAATCTTCGCATCGGCAATCTCGCTCTTTTCAATTAAGACAATACCATCTCCTCCGATGCCTTTGAAACGATCGCAAACCGTAATTGCTAATGATTCTGGACAAGTGATTTCTTCATTAAAGTTGTTAAAGAAAATATAATCATTACTTGCCCCTTGCATTTTTACAAAAGGTAATTCTTGTGGTTTTGATCTTAAATTATTTATATCGATTAATTCGGTATTTTCCTCATTAAAACGACTCTTTAAAATGAATGCTAATGCTCTAGCAGTATCTAAGGATGTAAGCGAAGCAATCTTTAATTGTAAAGCACGACGATGTAATCTAATATAATTGTTTATTGCTTTAAATCCAGGATCACATGTATAAACAATATAATCGATCATACCTTTTTCTAAAAGTTCAAATATTTCATTAGATTTAGAAACCTTTTTAACCTCAATTACATCAATTCCTAATCCTTCAATTGCTTTCTTTGTCTTTGGTGTCGCGTAAATTGTAATTCCTAAATCATTGAATAATTTAGCTGTTGAAACAATTTCAAGGCGATCCTTTTGACATACAGAAATAAATACACCCTTATTTTGTTTTCGCGGATTAATATTAAATCCTGCGGATACTAAGCCCTTAAATAATGCTTCCGCAAGATTATGACCAATACCTAAAACCTCACCTGTTGACTTCATTTCTGGGCCTAGTAAAGCATTGGCATCATTGATTTTTTCAAATGAAAATACCGGAACCTTAACCGCTACATATGGTGGAATATCACCTGTTTTATAAATTTTTGACAAAGATTCTAAAGATTCACCAAGCATTACATGACAAGCAATATCAACCATTGGGATACCAGTAACCTTAGAAATATATGGAATAGTTCTACTAGCACGAGGGTTAACTTCAATTACATAGACCTCATTATTATGGATTACATATTGAATATTAATTAAACCTCTGGTGTTTAATCCTAAGGCTAGTTTTCTTGTATAATCATAAATTTTATTCAAAAGCTTGTCATTAATATTTTGTGGTGGATAAACAGTAATTGAATCACCAGAGTGAACACCTGCACGTTCAATGTGTTCCATTACCGATGGTATTAAAACATCCTTGCCATCACAAATAGCATCAACCTCAACCTCTGTTCCTTGTAAATACTTATCAACTAAAACGGGATTTTCAATTTTTTGTGATAATATTTTATTCATATATTCCGTTACATCATCATCGTTATATGCGATAATCATATTTTGACCACCAATAACATATGAAGGACGAACTAAAACTGGATATTCAAGACTATTTGCGGCTTTTAAAGCATCATCTAAGGTTAAAACACTTAATCCTCTTGGACATTCAATATTTAAAGATTCCAATAAATCCAAAAATTTTGAACGATCTTCTGCGATATCAATACTTTGAGCACTTGTTCCTAAAATACGAATACCTAGGCTATCTAAATATTCCGTAAGCTTAATAGCAGTTTGTCCACCAAAGGCTACTACAACCCCAATTGGGTTCTCTTGACGAATAATATTTAATACATCTTCCTTTGTAAGTGGTTCAAAATATAAACGATCAGCGGTATCAAAATCAGTTGAAACAGTTTCTGGATTATTATTTATAATAATTACTTCATAACCCATTTTCTTTAAAGTTTCAGTACAATGAACTGATGAATAATCAAATTCAATTCCTTGTCCAATTCTAATTGGACCAGAGCCTAAAACAATAACCTTTTCCTTCTTATTATCAATAAAATTTAATGCTTCATTATTACATCCGTACGTTGAATAAAAATAAGGAGATGTTGTTGTTTTTTTACCCTTACCAGTATCAACCATCTTGTATGATGCTGCTATAGGAGTGATATCTTTATTTGAATAACGTTTAATAACCTCATCTGGGAATCCTAACATTTTTCCTTCAAGGTATAATTCATCATTCATGTTATCTTTGATTTTAAATTCATAATCGACGATATTTTTAATTTTTTCTAAGAAGTATTTTGTAATCTTTGTAATATCATGAATCTGATCTAAACTGATATTTTCTTTAATAGCTTTATAAATTCTAAATAACCTTAAATCATCAACAATAGCTAAATCACTAATAAGATCATTAGTAACTAATTTAGAATTTTCTAGATAATCTAAATTGATCTCTGCCCCACGAATAGCCTTTAATAAAGCCATTTCAAAGGATGTTCCAATTGACATTACTTCTCCAGTTGCCTTCATTTTTGTGCCTAATTCTCTTGAAGCATATGAGAATTTATCAAATGGCCATTTTGGCATTTTACAAACTATATAATCAACAGCTGGATCAAAATTATCCGCAGTCATTGTTGTGAAATCAGGCAATATTTCATCTAAGGTATATCCTAAAGCAATTCTTGTTGTAATCTTCGCAATTGGATAACCAGTTGCTTTACTTGCTAGAGCTGATGAACGACTTACACGAGGGTTAACCTCAATAACTGCATATTCACTAGATGTAGGTGATAGAGCAAATTGAACATTGCATCCACCTTCAATTCCTAAAGCAGTAATGATTTTTACAGCGGCATCATTTAACATTTTATAATCATGATCATTTAAAGTTAAAGCTGGTGCTACTACAATACTATCACCAGTATGAACACCAACTGGATCCACATTTTCCATTGAACAAATGGTAATGACCTTACCTAAGCGATCACGAATAACCTCAAATTCAATCTCTTTATAGCCAGCAATATATTTTTCAACTAAAATTTGATCGATTGGTGAAAGCAAGATTCCATTAGAAGCAATAGTAATAAACTCTTCCATATTTCTTGCGATTCCTCCACCTTCTCCCCCTAAAGTGAAGGCTGGACGAATGATAACGGGAAATCCAATTCTTAACGCTACTTCTTTAGCATCCTCAATATTAGTCGCAATATCTGATTCAATAACTGGTTGATTGATTTCTGCCATTGTTTGCTTAAATAAATCACGGTCCTCAGATTTCATGATTGCCCCAAAATTAGATCCAATCATTTTAACATTCATTTTATCTAGAAAACCAGATTCATATAGTTTCATACCCAAGGTTAATCCCGTTTGTCCCCCAATATTAGATAATAAGCAATCTGGACGTTCCTTAGCAATAATTCTTTTTAGTGTATCTAAGGTAAGTGGTTCTAAATATATATGATCAGCCATAGCACGATCAGTCATAATTGTCGCAGGATTAGAATTCACTAATACGATTTCAATACCCTCTTTTTTTAATATACGGCAAGCCTGAGTACCTGAATAATCAAATTCCGCAGCTTGTCCAATTACAATTGGTCCTGATCCAATTACTAATACTTTTTTTATGTCTTTATTCTTTGGCATTTTTTCTCTCCTAAATTTATAAACCTTGATAATTTTTTAAAAATTATATTCTTTTATTATTTTTCCAGCAAAATAAAATTTCAAAATCAGCTAATTATAAAATCAAAATGATCGTAAAACTACTATTTAAAGTTATATTTTAACAATCATTTTGAAATCATAATTATTTGTACTTATTTTTCCCCTTTTAATAACTTAACTAATACAGCCTTTTGAGCATGTAATCTATTTTCGGCTTCTTCAAAAATTTCTGAAGCATGCTCTTCAAATACTTTAGCCGTAATCTCTTCTTCTCTATGAGCAGGTAAGCAATGTAGAACCATTGCTCCTTTATTGGCTACTGCCATTACCTCATCATTTACTTGGTAACCTTTAAAATGCTTCATCCTTTCTAAGGCTTCGCTCTCTTGTCCCATTGATGCCCAAACATCAGTATAGATAACATCCGCACCTTGAGCAGCTTTTAAAACATCTGTAGTCATTTCAAATCCTGGATAATCCTTAGCAAATTCCAAAATTTCATCACAAACACAATATGCCTCAGGGCAAGCAATACTAACCTTCATTCCAACCTTTAAACATCCAACGATTAATGAGTTAGCCATATTGTTTCCATCACCGATGAAGCATAACTTTAATCCTTTAAAACCACCCTTGATTTCTCTAATGGTCATAAGGTCAGCTAAAACCTGACATGGATGAGCAAAATCCGTCAATCCATTGATAATTGGAATACTACCATATTGAGCTAAATCTTCAACTTCCTTTTGTTCAAAGGTTCTAATCATAATACCATCAAGATATCTTGATAAAACTCTAGCTGTATCCTCAATTGGTTCACCTCTACCGATTTGTAAATCTCTTGGGCTTAAGAATAATGCACTACCACCTAATTGATACATTCCGACCTCAAATGATACACGAGTTCTTGTAGATGATTTTTGAAAAATCATTCCTAAAGTTTTACCTTTAAGATACTGATGATCAATATTATTTTTCTTTTCATATTTTAATTGGTCTGCTAAATTTAAGATATCTAAGATCTCTTTATCTGATAAATCTAATAATTTTAATAAATGTTTCATCCTTCAATTACCTCCCTTAATATTTGAAGTCCATTTTGTAAATCGATGTATGAGATGTTTAAAGCTGGTAATAAACGAATCTTATCCTTAGCCGTAAGAACAATCAATCCTTTATTTAAACATTCTTTAACAATATCCTTTGCATTCTTTGTCGTTTTAATTCCGATCATTAAACCTAAACCATCAACTGAAAGAACATTTTTACATCCACTCATGTAATCAAAGATTAATTTAGATTTTTCCTTAACCTCTTCTAATAGCTTGTCATCTATTCTTGAAAGAATGGAGATAGCTGCATTAGCACAAATAGGATTACCACCAAATGTTGATCCATGATCACCAAAACTTAATACACCCTTGGTTTTTTCACCAAATAAAATTGCCCCAAAAGGAAGACCACCAGCTAAGCCCTTAGCTGTTGTGACAATATCAGGATTAATTCCATATTGCATATAAGCATATAAGCTACCAGAACGTCCATTTCCAGTTTGAACCTCATCAATAATAACTAAAATATCTTTTTCTAAAGCCATTTTATAGGTTTCTTCCACAAATTTTTTATCAAGAGGCATTACTCCTCCTTCACCTTGAACCATTTCCATGATAACTGCACAAACCTTATCAGTCATGGCTTCCTTCATTTCTTCAATACTATTAGCAGTAACATACTTAAATCCTAAAGGAAAAGGTCCGAAATTTTGATGAAAAACATCTTGACCTGTGGCAGCTAATGTCGCAATTGTTCTTCCATGAAAACTATTTTTTAAAGTGATAATTTCATAGCGATCTTTTCCATATTTATCACTTGAATACTTTCTTGCTGTTTTAATTGCACATTCATTAGCCTCAGCACCACTATTTGCAAAAAATACTTTTTTCATATTTGTTCTTTCACAAAGCATCTTAGCTAATTTTGCTTGTGGTAATGAATAATATAGATTAGATACATGGTTTAATTTGGTTGCCTGTTCAATAACTGCATTTTCCCATAATGTATCACACACACCAAAGCTATTTACCGCAATACCTGTTGAGAAGTCAATGTATTTTTTCCCATCATAATCATATAAGGTAGATCCTCTACCATTTTTAATGGCTATATCAAATCTTGCATAAGTATTAGCGATATACTCATTGTCCATATCCTTAATATCATTAAAATTCATCATCATCACCTCGAAATAAACATCGTTCCAACACCTTCATCGCTTAAAACCTCAATTAAGATTGAATGAGGAACTCTTCCATCAATAATAAAGGCTTTTTTAACTCCACGTCTGATTGCGTCAACACAGCAATCAACCTTCGGAATCATTCCACCTTGAATAATACCATCATTGATAAGCTCACGAATATCTGAAACGTAAACTAATGGTATTAATGTTTCAGGATCATTTTTATCCTTTAATAATCCACGAATATCTGTCATAGAAATTAAGCTTTCCGCTTTTAAAGCTCCAGCGATACGGCTAGCAGCGGTATCAGCATTGATATTATAGGTATTTCCTTGTTCATCACATCCGATAGTTGAAATAACCGGAATATATCCATTATTCAAAGCATCATTGATTATATCGGTATTAATACTATCAATCTTACCAACATATCCATATTTCTCATCAAGCATGCTTGCTTTAATCATTTTACCATCGCATCCACATAGTCCAATTGCTCTTCCACCCTTTTGATTGATTAGGTTAACTAAGCCTTTGTTTAGTTTTCCACCTAAAACCATTTCCACAACGTCCATTGTTGTACGATCTGTAACGCGCAATCCATCCACAAATTGACTTTGATGATTGATTTTCTTTAACATATCTGAAATTTCTGGACCACCACCATGAACTAATACTACCTTAATACCGATTAATGATAATAAAATAATATCACTCATTACAGCTTCTTTTAATTCTTTATTCAGCATGGCATTTCCACCATATTTAACAACAATAATTTTATTGTAATATTTTTGAATATATGGCAATGCTTGATTTAATATTTCTGCTCTTACTTCGTTTGTGATATTCATAAAATACCCTCCTAGCTTCTATAATCTCCATTAATTTTTACATAATCATATGTTAAATCGCATCCCCATGCGGTTGCGTTATTATTTCCATCATTTAAGTTAATGTTAATTTTAACCTCTTTTTCAAGTAGAATTTCTTTAGCTAATTCTTCACTAAAATCAACACCTGATCCATTTTTACAAACTTCAATTTTTCCTTTAACTGATTCAAAATCAACATCAATTTTTAAAACATCAACATCAGCCTTTGAATAACCAATCGCACATAATACACGACCCCAGTTAGCATCTGCACCAAACATAGCCGCTTTAAATAGGCTAGATGTGATAACGCTCTTAGCAACAATTTTGGCATTTTTTTCACTATTAGCATTATATACATTACACTCTAATAGTTTTGTAGCTCCTTCACCATCAGCCGCAATCTTTTTACATAATGTTGATGTTACTAAATTCAATGCTTTCATAAATGTATCAAAATCTTCATTTTCTGATACAATTTTTTCATTATTTGCTAAACCATTAGCAAGAATGCTTACCATATCATTAGTTGATGTATCCCCATCAACACTGATCATATTAAAGGTATTATCACAATCACTCTTTAAGGCTTTATTTAGCATTTCAGGACTGATATTAGCATCAGTTGTGATAAATACTAACATTGTGGCCATATTAGGATGAATCATTCCAGATCCCTTAGCAATACCGCCGATACGGCATTCAACACCACCAAGCTTAAAGCTTACAGCAATTTCTTTTTCCACTAAATCAGTTGTCATAATGGCTTGATTGGCATCATGACTATGGTGTCCTAAGGCCTTTACAAGGCTAGGAATACCATTTTTAATTGGTGTTATATCTAATGGTTGACCAATTACTCCTGTTGAAGCAACAATGACATCTTCCTTTTTAATTCCTAGTTCCTTTGCGACTAGTTCACATGTCTCATTAGCTATATCAATACCATTAGCATTACAGGTATTGGCATTTCCACTATTACAAATAATGGCTTGAGCGTATCCATTTTTTAGATTTTCTTTTGTAACATAAATTGGCGCACCCTTTACTAAATTAAGAGTATAAACACTTGCGGCAGCCGATAAGGTATTTGTATAGATTAATGCTAAATCCTTTTTTTCCTTATTTTTTCTAATTCCACAGTGAATTCCACTAGCATAAAATCCTAGAGGTGCACAAACTCCACCATCAATAATTTTCATATATACTTTCCTTTCCTTAAAGGTTTAATCCTTTTTCTTCATCAATTCCAAGCATGATATTCATGCACTCAATTGCTGCTCCACTAGCACCCTTTCCAAGATTATCTAAGGCAGCTGTTATATTGATTCTTTCCTCGTTTCCACTTACATATATTTCTAAATAATCTAGACCTTGTAGGTGGTTTGCCGATAAGAATCCATCAGAAGTCCCCGTTTCAACATAAGGCATAACTCGCACAAATCGTTTATTTTCATAATATTTGGCTAGCGCATCTCTTAACTCACTAGGTGACATTTTTTTCTTCATTAAATTAGTATATAGCGGAATTGTCACAAGCATTCCTGAATAATAATCACATACATATGGGTTAAACATTGGTTTATTTAATAACCCAGGGATTGCTTGCATTTCCTTTAAATGCTTATGATTTTGACTCATAGCATATAACCTTGGGGCATCGTATTTGATGTCTCGATCAAAATCCTCATAGGTTGCGATAGCTTTTTTTCCAGCACCTGAATATCCGCTAATGGCATTGCAAGTAACAGGATATGCTTTATCAATAATCTCCATTTTCACTAATGGATAAATAATACTCATAAATCCACTTGCATAGCATCCAGGAACAGCCACACGATTAGAGTTCTTAATCTTATTATAAAACTCTTCACCTAATTCAGGAAATCCATAAGCCCAAGATTCTAATGTTCGATGGGCTGTTGAAGCATCAATAATTCTTGTTTTATTGTTGTTAACTAGGCTAACAGCTTCAATGGCCGCTTGATCCGGTAAGCATAAGAAAGTAATGTCACTTTCATTAATCTTCTTTGCTCTTTCTTTAGGATCTTTTCTTAATTCTTCATCAATTGTCAATATTTCAATATCGTCACGGTCTACAAATCTTTCATAAATTCTTAGACCGGTAGTTCCTTCTTTTCCGTCGATAAATACCTTAAACATATATTCCTCCTATAAAGATAACTCTAATAAAAGAGAAGATAATCGATCAATTTGCTCATTTACGCTTGCTAATGAAGCTCCACCAAAGCTTAAGCGATTCATGACGCATGTTTTTAAATTGATTGCTTCATAAACATCTTCATTAAACTTAGGTGAATACTCTTTATATACTTCTAATGGTAAATCCTCTAGGGTATGATTATGATCAATGCAATATGCAACAAGGCTTCCGACAATTTTATATGCTTCGCGGAAGGCTAAACCATTTTTAACTAAATAGTCAGCCGCATCTGTGGCATTGATAAACCCTTTTAAAGCTGCTTTATACATATTATCCTCATGAACAGTGATCGTATTAATCATTGGTCTAAAGATTGATAAGCATTGTTTAACCGTTTCAACACTATCAAAAATAGCTTCTTTATCCTCTTGCATATCCTTGTTATAGGCTAGAGGTAATCCTTTAAGCATAGTAAGTAAGGTAATTAAATTTCCATAGCAACGACCAGTTTTGCCTCTTACTAGCTCCGCAATATCCGGATTCTTCTTTTGTGGCATAATTGATGATCCAGTTGAATATGCATCATCCAAATCAATAAATTTAAACTCCCATGAGCACCACATAATGATTTCTTCACTGAATCTTGATAAGTGCATCATCAAAATGGAAATCGTGTTTGCTAATTCAACACAGAAATCACGATCACTTACACCATCAATACTATTTAAGGTTACATCGGTAAATCCTAATTTATCACTTACTAATTTACGATCAATATTATAAGTAGTACCAGCTAACGCTGCACTACCAAGTGGCATATAATTCATACGCTTATAGGTATCATCTAATCTTGTAATATCACGATATAGCATATTAACATATGCCAATAAATGATGAGCAAAGGTAATTGGCTGAGCTCTTTGTAAATGAGTATAGCCTGGCATAATTGTTTCCTTATGATTGCTAGCTAGATCTAGAATATCCTTAGCTAAATTAATTGATAATCTTTTGATTTCTAAAATCTCATCTTTTAGATACATACGTACATCAAGGGCAACTTGATCGTTACGACTACGAGCAGTATGTAATTTCTTTCCTACTTCTCCAATGCGACTTGTCAATTCTGCCTCAACAAACATATGAATATCTTCGGCTTCCATATCAAATTCTAAATTTCCAGCTTCTAAATCATTTAGAATTTCTTCAAGACCGGCAATGATTTTATTAGAATCATCCTTAGAGATGATATTTTGATTGCCTAGCATAAAAGCATGAGCCATTGATCCTAAGATATCATGCTTATACATTTTGCAGTCAACTCTAATCGATGAATTAAAATCATTTACCTCTTTATCAAGTTCCTTTTTAAATCTACCTGCCCACATTTTCATAAATACTACTCTCCTAATTCTACATTTAAAGCCTGGTTTTATCCAGGCTAGAAATTATTTCAACTTTTTAGCATCTAATAATGCTTTAACCTTTAATGGTAATCCAAATAAATTAATGAATCCAGCTGAATCATTTTGGTCATAAACATTATCTTCACCGAATGTAGCGATTTCTTCACTATATAATGAATAAGGACTTGTAATTCCGGCAGGAATAATATTTCCTTTATATAGCTTTAATTTAACACTACCAGTAACTGTCTTTTGTGTTTCATCCACAAATGCTGATAGAGCTTCTCTTAATGGAGTATACCATTGACCATAATATACTAATTCAGAGAATTTAATCGCTACTTGATGCTTATAGTGCATTGTATCACGATCTAAGCATAGTGTTTCTAATAATTCATGAGCTTCGTATAGAATTGTTCCTCCTGGTGTTTCATATACTCCACGAGACTTCATTCCAACTAAACGGTTTTCAACCATATCGATAATTCCAATACCGTTTTCTCCACCTAATTTATTTAAAGCTTCAATTAATTCTACACCATTTAATTTTTTACCATCTAAAGCTACTGGAATACCTTTTTCAAAATCGATTGTGATATATGTTGCTTTATCTGGCGCTTTCATTGGGCTAACACCTAATTCAAGAATCTTATCATAATCTGGTTCATTGGCTGGATCCTCTAAATCTAATCCTTCATGAGATAAATGCCAAAGATTCATATCCTTAGAATAGTTAGTTTCACGATTTATTTTTAAAGGAATGTTACGTGCTTCTGCATATTCAATTTCTTCTTCACGGCTCTTAATATCCCATGTACGCCATGGAGCAATGATTGCCATGTTTGGCGCATATGCTTTAATTGCTAATTCAAAACGTACTTGGTCATTTCCTTTACCTGTACATCCATGAGCAATCGCATCGCAACCTTCAGCTAAAGCAATTTCCACAATACGCTTAGCAATAATCGGACGAGCGAATGAAGTTCCTAGTAAATATTTATTTTCATATTTTGCACCAGCCTTTAATGTTGGGAAAATATAATCATTAACAAATTCTTCAGTTAAATCTTCAATATATAATTTTGAAGCTCCTGTTTTAATAGCTTTTTCTTCAAGACCATCAAGTTCAGCTCCTTGACCAACGTTAGCGCTAATTGCGATAACCTCACAGCCATAATTTTCTTTTAACCAAGGAATGATAATTGATGTATCTAATCCTCCTGAATAAGCTAGTGCTACCTTTTTAAATTTTTGCATTTCAAATTCCTCCTAATTTATCATAAAATACTACCAATATATTATACCATTTTATTATATAAAATGGCAACTAGTATTAAAAGAAAAAAGCCTTTTTCAAGGCTTTATATTAGCAAATATACTCATAGAGGCTTTAAAGGCTCTAATCTTTACTAGTATAAAGCCTTTTATTTATCAAAAAAAGCCATAGCGGCTCATTTTATGATTAATATACTCACACAAGGATTTCCTCATGATCTTTACCATAAATGAACAAACTTCATTGAAAAATAAAAAAGCCTACGAATAGGCTTTTAATAACAATTATACTCACACAAGAAAGTTCTCATGATCTTTGCCATTAACCTATCCGGTTCTCTTAACAAATTCAATTATACCACTTATGAATATAATGTCAATGATTTTTATTATTTTATGAATAAATCTTTTTCTAATTCATCAATAAATCGCTCTACAAAGCGTTTTTTTTCTTCCCATATTTTTTTAGATTTTTCAGTAACCATTGGACTTTGATTTAAAATTCTACCTGAAAAACTAATAATTTCATTGTACCCATCAAGATAACTATTAGCTCCTTTATCACCAATACACATGGCATCCCATAGAATTTTTAAAGCTCCCTCTTCATCCAATAAATCCGCTTCTAAAAGCAATATTAGTTCAATTGGACTATCACTATTTAATAGACTTTTATCTGAATGATTTAAGATTAAATATCCAACATAATCAACCAATTCCTTGGGATAATTTTTTTCCTTAGCATATTCTAAAAAAATTTCTTTTCCTCTTTGAGCATGGCCATGTTTCTGATATGCATATCCACTATCATGAAAGATAACCGCCATTTTTAAGGCAACCATATTGACATCTAAACCTTCACTAATAATTTCAGCCCATTTATACACTCTTTTAATATGCTCAATACGTTTACGAAAGGTTTGATGTTCCTTATATGAGTCATTTCCATTGTTTTCTTTTAGCTTCTTTTCAACAAAGCTAAACATATCATCAAAATTCATAATGCTTCCCCTTTTTTAAAAAAGAGAAGGATAATTCCTTCTCTTATTTGATTGGTTTAATGTTCCAAATATTGTCTGCGTAATCTCTAATGCTTCTATCAGCTGAGAAGATTCCAGATTTTGCAATATTTACTAATGACATTTGATTCCATTTACGACGATCCTTATAAACCTCATCCATACGATAATGAGTATTTAAATATGAATCAAAATCAGCTAAGCACATATATGGATCACTAATTGGATAAGAATCAATTAAATATTTCTTAATATGGCTAAATGATTGACCCATAAATCCATAATCAAGACGGTCTAATACTCGCTTAATTCTTGGATTATTATTATAGTAATCACGAGCAAAATATCCACGTCTCCATAATTCGTCTACTTCTTTAGCATTCATACCAAATAAGAACATATTATCATCAGTTACTTGCTCATTGATTTCCACATTAGCACCATCTAGTGTACCAAATGTAAGGGCACCATTAATCATAAATTTCATATTTCCAGTACCGCTTGCCTCTTTACCAGCTAACGAAATTTGCTCACTTATTTCACTTGCTGGCATCAATAATTCAGCTGTTGTAACATTATAATTTTCAACAAATACAACATTAAGTTTTTTCTTAATATGTGGAAGATTATCAATATGCTTTTGGATGTAACAAATTAGTTTAATAACATCCTTAGCTGCATAATATGTTGGGGCAGCCTTAGCACCGAAAATAAATGTTTGTGGTGTAACATCTAAATCAGGGTTATTCTCTAAATCGATCAATAGAGAAACAATTTTTAAAACATTTAATAATTGGCGTTTATATTCATGTAGACGTTTAACTTGAACATCAAATCTTGTTTTTGGATCAATTACAACACCAGTTGTTTTATATAAATGTTTTGCAAAACGACATTTGTTTTCATACTTGATCTTTTCTAATGCTTTTAAAACATTATCATCATCAACATATTTCAATAAATCCTCTAATTTTGCGGCATCCTTGATATAATCAGTACCAATACATTTATTCAATAATTTGACTAATCCTGGATTTGATTGACATAACCAACGACGATACGCAATACCATTAGTTACATTTGTAAATTTTTCTGGTGTTATTTTATAATATCCATTGAACACACTTTGTTTAATAATTTCGCTATGAAGAGCACTTACACCATTTACCGAATGTGAGGCAATAACGCTTAAATTAGCCATTCTTACTTGATTATCACCAAAGATTGTAAGTTTTCTAATTTCATCTTCAGAAACACCTAAGCAACGACTTTCTTCAACAAATTTTTGATCAATTTGTTGTAAAATCTTATAGATTCTAGGAAGTAATCTTTCAATAATTCCCATATCCCATTTTTCTAGCGCTTCTGCTAAGACTGTATGATTAGTATAAGCTACTGTTTTCTTTACAATATCCCATGCCTCATCAAAGCTTAAATTATGCTCATCCATTAAAATACGCATCAATTCAGGCACACATAAGGCCGGATGAGTATCATTAATATGTATTGCGGCCATCTTTGGTAATGTTTTAATATCCCCATAATAATTAATATGGTCTCTAATAATATTTTGAATTGAAGCACTTACTAGGAAGTATTGTTGCTTAACTCTTAATGTTTTTCCTTCATAGTGATTATCTGAAGGATATAAGATTTTAGATATTAATTCAGCCTCATTATATGATCTCATGGCTTCAACATAATCACCTTGAGTGAATGAATTAATATTGAAGTTTTGCACATTTTGGCTCTTCCATAATCTTAAAACACTGATGGCATCACTGTTTGCTCCACTAACCATCATATCCCAAGCAACAGCATCAATCTCATTGTATCCTTTATGAACCCAAACTTTCTTACCATTAATAGTTTCTTCTTCAACATATCCGTTAAAACGAACCTTAAATGATTTGTCAGTTCTTTCTGTTAACCAAACTTGACCACCTGGTAACCATACATCTGGTAATTCAGTTTGCCATCCATCGACAATTTTTTGTTTGAATAATCCATATTCATAACGAATTGAAAAACCCATAGCTGGATAATTTTGGCTAGCTAATCCATCAAGGAAACAAGCTCCTAAACGTCCTAGTCCACCATTACCTAAACCAGCATCTGTCTCTTGCTCATATAAATCTTCTAAAGTAAATCCATATTCTTTGATTACTTCAGCAAATTCTTCTTCAAGCCCTAAATTGTATACAGCATTTTTAAAGGCCCTACCCATTAAAAACTCCATACATAAATAGTAAACTCTTTTTCCTTTTTGATCTCTTACCTTACTGTTAAAATTCTTTCTTTTCTTTCTTAATAAATCGTTAATTGTAGTGGCAGCTGCCTTATACATTTGATCGATATTTGCATCATGTGGTCTGATACCAAACATTTTTGTTAAGTTATCTTCTAAAAGAATCTTAATAATTTCGTTTGATTGTCCCATTTTTTTCCTCCTGTATTATTTTAATTTCTCATATTCATTGATATAACTTAATGCTGATACCATCCAACTAAAATCAACACTCATTGCTTTTTTCGCAAGCTTATTGAATTCTTCTTTGTTTTGATATAAATCAGCCGCTTGTCTTACTTTATCTAGCATATGGAATGAATTGAAATCTTGGAATACAAATCCATTTCCATCATCTCCATAATCAATAATTGTATCCTTTAATCCACCAGTAGCTCTAACGATTGGAACAGCACCATAACGACTAGCAATCATTTGGCTTAATCCGCATGGTTCCATCTTTGATGGCATTAAAAATACATCACTTCCGGCATAAATCTTTCTTGATAATTCATTATTGAAGGTAATGCAAGCACTAACGCGCCCTGGATAATTACCGGCAAATTCACAGAACTTGTTTTCTAAATATTTATCACCAGTTCCTAAAACAACAAATTGAACATTAGAACGCATAATATCATGGAAACGACTAATAACTAAATCAATTCCCTTGTGTGATGCTAAACGACTTATAATACTAATTAAACATGTATCAGGATTAACCTCAAGTCCAAGCATTTTTTGAAGTTTAGCTTTATTTTTGGCCTTCTTTTCAAAAGTCTTTGCGTCATATTTTGGACAAATTGCTTTATCAGTTTTTGGATTATAGAAATTTACATCAATTCCATTAATAATTCCTCTTAATTTATGAGCGTTCTTGTTAATTATACTTGCTAGACCGCATGCGAAGAAATCATTTTTAATCTCATTAGCATAATTTGGACTAACAGTTGTTACTAAGTCAGCTGTTACAATTGCCCCTTTTACTAAATTAATTGCACCATTATACTCAACTATACTTAAATATTTAGGGTCAATTGACATAACATTTTTGTTGAAATCAAGACCATAAACGCCTTGATATTCAATGTTATGAATTGTAAATACGCTCTTAATATTTGTATAGTAGCTATGCTTTTTATAATAAATGTCTAAATAGATATTTACTAAAGCCGTATGCCAGTCATTTGTATGAATAATATTTGGATAAAAATCCATAATATCTAAGGTTTCAAGGACAGCTTTTGAGAAGAAAGCAAATCTTTCACCATCATCGAAATGACCATATAAAGATCCATCACGTTTAAAGAAATACTCGTTATCAATAAAATAATATTTAACACCATCTAATTCGTATGTAAAAACACCTGCATAACAATTTTCTCTTGGCATATTTACATATTTATGTCCTAAATATACTAATTCATTTCCAAATTTTTCTTTAATTTGCTTATATAAAGGTAAAACTACGCGAACATCATAGCTTCTTCTTTTCTTCATAATAGCTTTAGGAAGACTTCCTGCAACCTCCGCAAGGCCTCCTGTTGCGATAAAACCTTTACATTCTGATGCAACATATAGTATTTTCATTATAACACCTCATTTTTTACTATATAAATTGGTTCTGTCTTTGTACCAACTAATTCTTTTTCATTTTTGATTGTAACGTTCTTATCAGTTACAACATTTGTTAATGCTACACCATCACCGATAGTTGTATCTTGCATTAAAATAGAATCCTTAACAACCGCATTCTTCGCGATTTTAGTTCCTCTAAAGATGATTGAATTTTCGACAACACCATCGATAACACATCCATCCGCAATTAATGAATTCTTAACAACGGCATTTTCTCCATAAATTGTCGGAGCTGAGTCACGAACTTTTGTGTAAATCGCAAAATTCTTACGATTAAATATTTGTTTACGAATGTTATTATCTAATAAATCCATATTAATATTGTAGAATGATTTCATACTTAAAAGATTTCCAAAATATCCTTCAAATAAATATCCATAAATCTTTAAGCTATCAATATGTCTCTTTAACAAATCATTGTTAAAAGAATTATAGTTTAACTCGATTGCCTTATTAATTAAAGATAAAAGTAATTCTCTTTTCATAATACAGATATCAATGAAGGTATTTCTAACTTCACCTGGATTTTCAATAATTTCCATATTAACAACACGATCATCCGCATCTAATGTGAATATATTAGAACGTCCAATATAGTTTTCTTCTTTATGACAATGACGATATACACATGTAATATCCGCATTTTTCTTTTTATGAAATTCAAATATCTTTGTATAATCGATATTATTAACATTATAGCAGTCTGTTAAAACTACATATTCATCACGTGAATTCTCAATAAATTTTACAATTTGCTTTAAAGCACCTAATCTAGTGCTATATCCTTCGCTAGAAGCTCCATATGGTGGTAAAATTACCAATCCACCATGCTTTCTAGCTAAGTCCCATTCTTTACCTGAACCTAGGTGGTCCATTAAAGATAAATAATTTGTTTTAGTCATTATTCCAATATTTGAAATACCTGAATTAACCATATTTGATAAATGGAAGTCAATTAAACGATATCTTCCACCAATTGGAGTTGAAGCAATTGTACGGTTTTTGGAAACCTCAAATACTTCCTTTTCACCAATGTTTGAGAAAATTAAACCTAGCATAGACATTATAAATTCACATCCTTCTCTACCATTTGGCCATCTAAAATTGTAACACCATCACCAATTTTAACTGATGGACCGATTACAGTAATTTTATTTGTTTCATGTGGAAGCCCAACGTGAGCATTAGCACCGATATAAGCATCTTCAGCGATAATTGCATTTTCAATATGCGCTCCTTCTTCAATCACAACATTTTCAAAAATTACACTGTCCTTAACTACTGCATTTTTAGAAATTGTTACATTTTCAGATATTAATGAATTAGTTACATTACCAGCGATATATGAACCTACTGTAACTAATGAATTTTCTAATTTTGCTCCATCCGCAATAAATTGTGGTGGATAAGGATTATTTCTTGAATAAATTTTCCAATTTGTATCAAAAATATCAAAATTAGGATTTTCACCTAATAAATCCATATTGGCTTCCCATAATGAATCGATAGTTCCTACATCCTTCCAATATCCTTTAAATTGATATGCAAATAATTTTAAACCATCATTTAACATATTTGGAATAATATTTTTACCAAAGTCATTTTGTGAATCTGGATTAGCTTCATCCTCAGTTAAGTATTTTTCTAGTACGCTTGCTTTAAAAATATAAATCCCCATTGAGGCATGTGTACTCTTCGGTTGTTTTGGTTTTTCTTCAAATTCATAAATACTTAAATCATCGTTTGTATTTAAAATACCAAAACGGCTTGCTTCCTTAAGTGGTACATCAATTACAGAAATTGTACAATCCGCATTCTTTTCCTTATGGTATTTAAGCATTGCGGCATAATCCATTTTATAAATATGATCCCCTGATAAAATCAAAACGTGATCTGGATCATAAGATTTAATGAATGTTAAGTTTTGATATATTGCATTGGCAGTACCCTTGTACCAATTTGTGATATGCTTTCCTTGATAAGGAGGAAGAATATGCACACCTCCAAATGTTCTGTCTAAGTCCCAAGGTTGTCCATTTCCAATATACTCATTAAGTAATAATGGTTGATATTGAGTTAAAACACCAACAGTATCGATATTAGAGTTAATACAATTTGATAAAGTAAAATCAATAATTCGATATTTTGCTCCATAGCTTACAGCAGGCTTAGCGATTTTATTTGTTAAAGCATATAATCTACTTCCTTGCCCTCCAGCTAAAAGCATCGCAACGCAATCCTTTTTGTTTATCATAATAACACCTCCACATTAATTTTTCACATAAATAAACACAAGAATATTTATCACCTGTATATATAATATCACGTTTTTATAATAATTGTAAGATTATTATACAAAATTTATCGAAAAAACGCTTTATTTGGCGTATATATTTGTAAAATTATAAATAAAATGACTAATAATAAAATCGCATTAAATGAATAACGATAATTAAACTCGATATCTTTTCTTGAAATATAATAAAAAAGAATCTGTCCAACAAATATTGATACAAAATAAATTGAAATATCAATAATAATACTTTCAAAAAAAAGTTTAAAAAAATAATATAAAACAATAATTAAAGACATTGATAAGACAATGGAAACTAGTAATCCTAAATAAAAGCTATTCTTATCTTCCTTTTTGATAAATGAATAATAAATTAGATTAGGAACTAAAACTAATTTTAAATGTTCAAAAACACTTTCATTATGTGGAAATATTAAACCAATAAACTTATTTTGATTAAACAAATCATAAAAATAATGAAATAATACACCCATAATTGATATGATAATAAAAGATTTAATTAATGATTTTTTATCTATTTTTTTCAATCCTATCACCTATTATAATTATATCCAGATAGGATAAAAAAATTCATAAAAAAAGGCTTAAAACAAGCCTTTATTCTTCATCATCAACCTTAATCACTAATGGACTATTCTGATATTTTTTATATAAATCAATTGCCCCAACAATCGAATAAACAATCATTAAAATTCCTATTACAATAAAGAAGATATCATTGATTTGTCGAAAGAAAATTCCATAAATTATAAGAATTGCACCGACAATATATTTGCTTAAAGTTGCAGATAAAACCTCTTTTTTATTTTTTTCAGCTAATAAATATACCAAATTAATACCAATTAATAGAGCACCACCGACGATAAACATCCATGAAACAGGGAACACCAATAAAACAATTCCAATCAATAAATTTATTACTGAATCCGTAATGATTGCATTATTTTTATTATCAATACCAGCAATTAATCCTAAAACTGCTGATACAATAATTAAAATTGCAAATAAAATGATTAATATATCTACTAATCTTCCTCCTAGAATTATAAATAATAATCCTAAAATAAATGATACTAGCACGATTGCTAATGTTTGATTATTCTTCTTTAGAAAATTCTTCATTTTTATCACCTTCATATATTTTATTAAAATCGTAATAATTTTTATTTTTGCGATACCCGCAAACAGCATCTAAATTGACATTATGCGCACTCATGAAAATATTTAAGTCAACATTAGGATTCACTTTTCTTAAATTTTCAATAAGCTCCTTTACCTCTTGCCTTTTTGATGCAATATTATAGGTCTTATTAGTAATCGCTTCCGTTACCTTACATGCACAGGCTAAGAATTTTAATCCATTATAATCGCGCCAAGCCTTAATATCCTTTTCCTTTACGAGATATAATGGTCTAATAAGCTCCATACCTTTAAAATTATCACTGCACAATTTTGGAAGCATCGTTTTAAATTCTGAACCATAAAACATACTTAATAGAACCGTCTCAATCATATCATCAAAATGATGTCCTAAAGCTATTTTATTGCATCCAAGTTCTTCAGCCCTTGCATATAGGAAGCCTCTTCGCATTCTTGCGCACAAATAACATGGAGATTCTGTTAAGGTTGTGGAAACTTCAAAAATATCCGAATCAAATATTTTTATATCTATTCCCATCATTTTTGCATTTTCAATAATTAACTCGCGATTAATACTACTATACCCAGGATCCATTACAATAAATTCCATATCAAACTTTTTGTTGCCATGCCTTTGAATCTCCTGCATACATTTTGCTAGTAGCATAGAATCCTTTCCACCAGAAATACAAACCGCAATCTTATCATTTTCCTCTATTAAATTGTAATCCTGACAAGCCTTTACGAAGTTTCGCCATATAGGTTTACGAAACTTTTTGATAATGCTTCTTTCTATTTCTTGGTACTTTTCCATTAAAAAACAACCTTCCAAATTTACTAAATATATTATAGTCCATTTTTTAAAAAAATCCAATATTTTTTTCCAAGATAAATATAAAGGGAGATTTGAATCGAACTGAATTTGTTGGACTAACAAATCCAGTTCAATTCATTCATCTCCCTAATTATTTTTCAAATATTTTTCTTCAAACATCTCAAAAGGCATTGGGCGCGCATAATGATATCCTTGGGCAAAGTCACATTTTAACGACTTAAGTTCTAACAATTGTGATTCCTTTTCAATTCCTTCGGATAAAACATTGATTCCCAAATCCTTCGCCATCTTGATAACGTTATTAATAATAATACGTTTACGATTATTTAAATATGTCTGTTCTAAGAATGACTTATCAAGTTTTAAAACATCAATATCAATCATACTTAATAAGATTAGGTTAGAATATGCAACTCCAAAATCATCCATATAGATTTTGAATCCTTCTTTTCTTAAAGCTTTGACAAAATCAACCATCGCATTTTCATTATTGATAAATAAACTTTCCGTTAGCTCTAATGACAAATAATGTGGTTCAACATTATATTTTTCTAGAATTGACTTTAATCTAATTATAAAACGATCATCTAAGACATGATATCTGCTAACATTAACACTGATAATATGGGAATAACCATATGTATCAATCGAATAACGTATTTTTTTACATACCTCTTCATATACATAGAAGTCTAATTCATTGATAAACCCATTTTTTTCAAATAAAGGAATAAATGATCCTGGCATAATCAATTTATCATCTTTTTGCCATCTTACTAAGGCCTCTAATGAACTAATTGTATTCTTTTCAATATTATAGCATGGTTGAACATAAACCTTAAACTCATGGTTATTTAGTCCTTCTCGCATTGCTTCTTCTAGTTTTCTTTCATTTTCCTTTTTACTTTCAATTTCAGCACTATAAAATTCAAATGAATTTCCTGTTTCATATGAATATTTTCTAGCTAATGAGACCTTATCTACACAATGAATAAATTCATTATTCTTATCTACAAAAGATATACCAACCTTAATATTTAAGTTACAAGAAACACCATTTGATGTCTTAATCTCAAACACTAATTGTTGAAGGTTTTGAATACGGGAAATGATATCTATATCATCTCTATCTTTTAAAACCAAAAGGAATTTATCATCACTAATACGGCAATATAAATCATCAGAATAAATAAATTTATTAAGAACCTTCGCTACTTCTCTTAAAATGTAGTTTCCTTCTTGATATCCATAGCGAACATTTATATTTTTAAACCCTACTAAATCAAATCCAAGCAAATAATATTTTTCATCGCTTGTTTTTATTTGTCGTTCAAATTCTTCTTGAATTTTTCTAAAATTCCAACAATCCGCGATTTTATCATAATAAGCTACCTTATAAAGCATTTCTTCCTTCTTTTCGTTAATTAGGAAGGTATTGATAATTCGGCCTAAAATTGATAGATAGAATATTTCATCTCTTTGCCAAACACGTTTTTTACTGCATATATCAAATGAAATCATTCCAGTAAGCTCACCATTTTCCTCAAGCGGAACAATAACTGTGGCTTTCATATTCATATCTTTAAAATATTTATTAAGAATTGGGTCCTTTTTACATGAATATTTAGATATATCATTTACCGAGAAAACATTTTCTTTTCTCAATTTATTTAAAATAAATGGTGATAAATAATTTTCCGTTTTTATTTCCTCATATTCTGGTAATGACCATTTTTTAATAATTTGGGAATCATTTTCATTTCCTTCAATTATTAAAACTCTATCAAGTCCAAAAAACACGCCAATTTTTTCTAATGTTTCTTTAATTGTTTTATTGATGTTTTTTTGATTAAACAATTCCTCAATACATTGTTTTACAAACACATTACTACTGATCTTTAATTCACTACTATTTTTGATATCCTGAATATTAATTGGATCTTTCACATCGATATGGCCATGAATGCTATCAATATAAATAATATAACAGTCGCGTCCCTTGGCTTTTCCTCGATATAAAGCTTTATATAATTTTGATGATAATTCTGTAACCTGCCTTCCATCACGTGGACTGCTTACAACACCCATTGTTACGCTAGATGAGAATTTGCTGCCATCCTCTAAAATCAAATTATCACATCTAAAACGAATATCTCGACATATATCTCTTATATCGCTATCGTTATATACTCCTTCTAAAACAAGTAAAAATTCATCGCCACCGATACGACCAACCTTACCTTTTTTATTGACAATCTTAATAAGCTGCTTAGACACTGCTTTTATGACATAATCACCAAAAAAATGTCCCATTGTGTCATTAATATTTGTAAAATAATCCATATCAACCGCAATTAATGTAAATGGATTTGAACCTTTACATAAATCCTTAGCATACTTGATAATAGCATCCTTTTGAAAGGTCTTAGTAAGTGGATCAAATTGCATTCTTGAAAAGTAAGCCTTTTGTTCCTCAACTAATGGTTCAATATTTTTTAATCTTCCATAATATGTTTCATCATTAATTCTAACTGCTTCTAAACAATACCAAGAATACTTATTTTCAATAAATTTTGTTCTAAAACAAACCGTTGGTGTTTTTTCACTATTTAATAAATCAAAAAATCCAATAAACTTCTTAATATCATATGAATGGATTTTTAAAGCATTTATTTGACGACTAGTTACATCATCAAAAGAAAACTGATACTTTTTATTTGAAACATAAGTATATAGGATTAGTTTTCGTTTTTTTAAATCAAA
Organism: Anaeroplasmataceae bacterium; assembly: GCA_016294165.1. Lineage (GTDB taxonomy): Bacteria > Bacillota_I > Bacilli_A > Acholeplasmatales > JAEDCM01 > JAEDCM01. Next base: position 10,020 of record JAEDCM010000015.1, on the reverse strand, counting down.
CTCAAAAAAGGCAGAATCATAGTTTTTAATAATCTCCCTATTTTTGTGGATATTTTGAAATTCATCATCAAGCTCATAACCCAAAATAGTTACTTCAATCTTGTCATTACACTTTCTAAATAGCGTACAGATTTTTTCATCAATATCATTATAAGAATACTTCAAATTAACTAAAGCTTGTTCATTAAAATCCTCTAAAACATCTTCTTTTTCAAAAACATAATCAAAAAAGTAATCTCCTTTTTTAAAAAACAAGACATCATTAAGTATTTTATAATTTACATCGAGTATAACTGTACTACCTTTAATTAGGTTAATCACAATTATCACCTCTTTATAGAAATGTATATCTAACTGCATTATATCATTTATTTTGAAAAATAGAAAGTATTTTTAAAAAAAATGTAAAAAAAGGAGGAATTTTGTAAATTCATCCTAATTTTATTTATATTGCCTTTTATATAATTTACTATAATGGCCATCAATCTTTAAAAGATCATCATGGCATCCTTTTTCCACAAGTTTACCACCAATAACCACAAATATTTCATCTGCGTTTTTAATAGTTGAAAGACGGTGAGCAACTACAATAGTTGTCCTATCTTTAGATAACTCATCCAATGCTTCTTGAATCATTTCTTCTGTAATCGTATCTAGAGCACTTGTGGCTTCATCTAAAATAAGGATTGCGGGATTTTTTAAGAAAACACGAGCGATTGATAATCGTTGCTTTTGACCCCCTGAGAGTTTAACTCCTCTCTCACCAACAATAGTATCATATCCATTCTCTAGACCAATGATATAATCATGAATACGAGCTTTCTTAGCGGCTTCAATAACCTCATTTAAGCTAGCATCTAATTTACCATATAGGATGTTTTCTTTAATCGTTCCATTAAATAAAAAAACATCCTGTTGTACAATTCCAATATTTTTTCTTAGGCTTTCAAACTTAATTTTATTAATATCCTTACCATCAATATAAATATTCCCACTACTAACCTGATAGAAATTAGGAATCAAATGACAAATAGTTGTTTTTCCTCCACCAGATGGTCCAACCAAAGCGATCTTTTTCCCCTTTTCAATCGAAAAGGATACATCACTTAAGACATCCTTAGTTGTTTCATATTCAAATGATACATTTTTAAATTCAATCATTCCTGCTATTTCATCTAAACAAATTGAATCACAAGAATCAATTTCTTCTTTTTCTTCAATAATTTCTAAAAATCTTTTAAATCCGGTAACCCCATTTTGATATTGTTCCACAAAATTGATTAAAGTCGTTAATGGATTAATAAATAGATTAATCGAGATGACAAAGGTAATGTATTTTGATAAAGGGAAATTAATTGGATCATTTGCATATAATAATGCCCCACAAACTAAAATAACGACATTAAATAAATCAGTTATGAAGGTTGTGGAAGAAAAGAATTCTCCCATTGCTTTGTATGCAATACTTCGATGCTTAACAAAATCCTTATTTCCAACCTCAAATTTTTTTAATTCCTCTTCTTGATTGGTGAAGGCCTTAGTTACTCTAATACCTGTTATGCTTGATTCTAATGATGAATTGATAACAGCCACCGATTTTCTTGTTTCTGCAAAGGCATTACGCATTTTTTTTCTAAAAACTAAAGATACAATAATTAAAAATGGAACGCAGCATAATAGAATAAGTGCAAATCGATATTCTAAAATAAGCAGATAGCTAAATGATAATATAATGCTAATTCCACAAATAAATAAATTTTCAGGACCATGATGAGCTAATTCAGATACATCCATTAAATCGTTAGTCATTCTTGACATAATTTTTCCGGTTTCATGTTCATCATAATATGAAAACGGCAACTTTTGAAGTTTGATAAACATATCCTTGCGCATATCACTTTGCATTTTAACACCAATGACATGCCCATAATATTGGACAAAATATCTTAACATCATTCTTAAAGCATAACATAGTAACAAGCACGCTCCTAAAATCAAAATCATTCTTTGATCTTTTTTGGGGGCATAATCCTCTAAAATTATATTAGTTAAAATGGGATACCCCATTCCAATAATCGCAATGAATAATGACGCAAGCATATCTAGAAAAAACATTTTTTTATAAGGTTTATAATAACTAATAAACTTTTTTAACAATTCTTCACCCTCTTTTAAAAAATCATATTATTTAAAATAGGACTTTTTTTATTTACCTGAAACCATTAAAGGTTTAACTCTAATAACTGGTGAACCAGTTCCAAAACGATATTTAACCTTATCTCCAATATGTGTTATTTCATTCATCATTTCCATAAAGTTTCCAGAAATAACTACTAAATTAAATGGTTCTTTAATCTCTCCATTTACAATATGGTAACCACTAGATTGTAGATTAAAATCACCTGACTGCGTATTTAATCCGGCATGCAATCCCATCAAATCCGTAACATAGACACCATCAGTGATATCCTTAATAATATCTTCAAATTTATCATTACCCTTTTCTAAATAAAAACATAATGTTGAAACGCCATTTTTTGTTCCATTTCCAGTAGGTTCAGCGTTAAAAACACTAGCTGTTTGAAGATTGTGTAGGAATGTTTTAAACACTCCATTTTTAACGACCTCTTTATATCTTGTACTAACTCCTTCACTATCGAAGGTAACAAATGATAAGGCATCCTTATTAATTCCTGTATCCACAATTGTAACGTTATCTCCAAAAATCTTTTCATTTAGCTTGTCCTTGATTGGTGATAGTTTTTTCATCGCTGCATCGGCACTGAACATTCCTGAAAAAGCTCCTAGCAAGCTTGAAAATGCACTTTCATCAAACACAACATCATATTTCTTACTTGGAAGTGGCTGTGCACCAAGCATGCTTACGGCATCATTGGCGATCTTTTTTCCTAATTTAACGACATCAAATTCGTTGAAATCAGTCACCATTTGGAAATCAAAAGATGATTGAGCCTCAGTTTTTGTTTTTGCTAAGGCTTGAGCGTATATAAAAGCACCTTTCGAGTTTCTACTTACATTTAAACCTTTAGTATTAACAATCGTTAGTCCTTCAATTGATTCTTGATATGCACAATTAACCTCTTTGGCAATTCGATTATCATATGAAACAATTGTTTCTTCCAATTTTTTTAATAATTCAATTTTTTTATCCATTTCAAAATCATCAATATTTTCGATATGCTCAGGAATTTCTGGATAAGATTTCGAACCTTCAAATAAGAATACTGGTTCCTTAGTAGTAATATAGTTTGCCATTTCCTTTAATTCAGGAAGACACGAAATAATATAATCCTCATCTAATCTTTCAATTTTCATTAAAACTAGTTTTTCATTATATACACCACGTAGGGTAATTGAGGTAATATCTGATTGAACATTTTGTTGGATTTCTCCTAAAAACAATGATGCTTCTAGACTTCCAGCAGTTTGAATATGAATTTCAAAATCAGAGAATCCTACTTCTTTTGATTTATTTAAAATCTTATTAAAATTCATCTTACTTTGACCCCTTTCCACCAACAGTCATATGGCTTAATCTAATTGTAGGTTGTCCGACATTGGCTGGAATACTACCTGAGGCAGCTCCACACATACCATGTCCAAATGTTTGATTATTTCCAACCATATCAATACGTTTTAAAATATCACTACCATTACCAACAATGCTAGCACCTCTTACTGGCTTATCAATACGTCCATCAATAACCATATATCCTTCTAAAACTGAGAAATTGAACTCACCAGTTGATGGATCTACACTTCCTCCACCAAGTGATTTAGCAAATAATCCATATTTTGTATTTGCAATAATTTCTTCAAAAGTTGATGTTCCATTAGCAATATAAGTATTACTCATCCTTGATGTTGGCATATATTTATATGATTCACGACGACCAGCACCATTTGGCTCTAGTCCCATTCTTTTACCACCAATTTCATCAATCAAATACCCTTTTAAAACTCCATTTTCAATTAAAACATTTCGTTGTGTAGGGTTTCCTTCATCATCGATATTTGAACTTCCCCATTCATTTTCTAAGGTACCATCATCAATTGCCGTAACAAGATCTGAAGCTATTTTTTCTCCAAGCTTTCCACTAAAAATACTTAAATTTTTAGAAACACTACTAGCCTCTAGCGGATGTCCACACGCCTCATGAAAAATAACTCCACCAAATCCATTATGAATGATTACTGGAATATCTCCTCCAACCATTTCATCAGCATGAAGCATTGTGACTGCTTTTGATGCGATATCCGTACAAAAAGCTGTTACATCAAAATCATCGAAAATCTCATAACCGCTATTATATCCATAATTATTATTAGCTGTTTGGGTAACTACACCATCAGTCGCAACGGCTTGAGCACTAAATCTAATGATTAATTCATTATCATTGTAGAATTTACCCTTCGTATTTGCGAAGGTAATTAAGGTATCAGCCTCTGTTAAAACACAAACTGCTTGACTTATTGTTTTATCATAATCAAGAATTGCTTTTGTTCCTTTTAAAACTAATTCGGTTTGTTTATCTAATCCAAAATTCTTTCTTGTCTTTTTCGCATTAACATGACGCTTAATATCTACTTCTTTTAAATCATATTTAATATTTAAAGGCTCTTTACCAACACTTTGGCTTAAAGATTTCGCTACTTTTAATAAGTTTTCCTTACTCACATCATTTGTGGATGCAAATAATTCAATTAAGCCATTAAATACACGAATACCGGCTCCATATTCTTGTGATTTAATAATTTTTGAAACATCATTTCCAATGGCTTGTAAAACATAATTGCTTGTGTCTTGGCAATATATTTCCGCATAATCCGCTCCATTTTTTAGACATTCATCTAAAACTTCTTTTAAAAAATCCTTATCAAACATTGTACCACTCCTTATTTTTTCATTTTAGCATATTTTATAGACATAAGAAACTATTTTTTATGAGGAAATCTAATAAAAATCTTTAAAAAATCATTTTTATTAAAAGGAATAATTGGATATAAATATCTTTTAGTAAACGATTTTAGGTTATATAAGTATATAATCCATAATATTATTCCTATTATAAGTCCTGTAGTTAAGAAAAAATAGGTTAATATTAAAAAAATAATTTTTGATAATTTATTGGCTAAACCTAATTCATATGATGGTGTGATATAGCTAGCAATTTGACTTATCGCACTAAATAAAACTATTTCCGGGGTAAATAGTCCAATACTAATTGCCATTTCTCCAATTAAAACACCAGCTAGAATTCCCATGGCATTTGATAAAGGTGTTGGGGTATGGATTGAAGCTGTTCTTAAAAATTCAATTCCTACCTCAGCTATTAATACTTGGATTAAAATTCCACTAGTTTTTCTTAATTCCAAATTAAAAAAATGGTTTTGATTTATTAATGAAAGCATAAAAATTGGCATTAAAAACAAACTAATTAAAACTCCAAATAAGCGTAAGTTTTTTAAAATCGTCCCAATTAGTGGCCTTTGTCTAAACTCTTCTGCATGCTCAAGATGGTCAAAATATGTTGTTGGTAATATGATACTAACTGGTGAGTTATCAACAATAATACCAATCTTTCCCTGATATAAATGAATGGCTAATGTGTCCGGCCTTTCTGTATATCTTACTAGAGGATAAGCAGACCATTTGTTTGTAATGATTAGCTCTTCAATTGCTTTATCAGCCATAACAATCTCTTTAGAATTAATTTCCTTTAAACTATTTCTTATAATCTCTAATAATGATAAATCCACCTTATTTTTTATATATGTCAGACACAAATCAGTTTTTGATTCATAACCGATTTTGTATAGCTCGTTTATTAGTTGTGGAGTTCTTATTCTCCTTCTTAATAGTCCACAATTTTTAATTATGTTTTCAGTAAATCCATCTCTTGCGCCTCTCACAATTTTTTCGGTATCAGGTTCACTTGGCTCTCTTCCTGGATAATTTCTAAAATCAATGATAATCAGCTCATTACCACATATTCCAAGCATTCCTGATAGAATTCCCGTGATAAATTCATCAATTGAATGAACCCTTGATGCTTGTAGATTAGTAATCTTAAAGATATCATTTAAATCAAAAATTGTTTGTAATAAAATACTTATACCATCCTGATTAATCAAAGATGAAACATAATAAAATGTATAGACATTATTATTGATCACAATTTCTTTTTTTCCAAGATCAAAGCTTAAATCAATATTAAGCCTTTCTTCAATTATATCTTTCATCCCTTTGGCCTAAATAAAACTGCAAAAACAAAAGCACAAATAATCGCAAAGACAATTCCAACACTTGTCAAATCAAACATTCCAGATGCAAGTCCCATGATACCTTTTTCTTCCACAGCTTCTAATGCTCCATGTAATAATGAATGGCCAAAGGAAGTAATCGGAACCAACGCTCCTGCTTCACTAAATTTTACCAAATTATCATAAATATCAAAAACATCTAAAAAAGCACCTACTACTACAAAAAGGCTTGTTAGATGTCCAGGTGTTAATTTAAAATAATCCATAATGAATTGACCGATAGCACAAATACCACCGCCAACTAAAAAAGCATATAAAAAAATCATATTTCTACTCCTTCTAAGGCAATTGCATGCGCAATTGATGTAATAGTTTTCTTTTGATTAACGCTCATTTGATTCATTAAAGCCCCTGTTCCAATCAATAAAACTCGTTTTAATTTTTTATTTTCTAATAAAAATTTGATATATCCCATACTAACAACACCAATACATGCACATCCACTTCCACCAGAAAAAACCTTTTGACTTTTAATATCATAAACCATTAAACCAGCATCATAATAATTGGCATTAAATACTTTCTGTTCAGTTAAAATGTCTTTAACTATTTTAAATCCCATATCGGATAGATCACCAGTTAAAATCAAATCGTAATAATTACTTTCTAAATTAAAATCTCGAAGATGCTCAAGTAATGTTTCACAAGCTGCTGGAGCCATAGCACTTCCCATATCTAATGGGTTATTAAGGGTTGAATCAAATATCTTTCCAACTGTTGCGCGAGTGATCTTAATCAATCCTTTTTCGCTCAACTGACAGGCTACACCTCCAGTAACGGTAAAAGTTGCAGTTTTTGGCTTACCACCGCCATATTCAGTTGGATTTCTAAATTGTCTTTCACTCGTACAATTATGACTTGACGTCGCGCAAATAACATTTTTGGCATTTTTTGATTCAATGATATTAGCTCCAATAATCATTGATAAAATCATGGTTGAACAAGCACCAAATGCTCCAATATAGGGGATATTTAAATCCTTAATTGCATAGCTAGACACCGCATTTTGATTTATTAAATCGCCAGATACAATTAAATCAATTTCTTCATCGCTTTTATTAATCACGCCTAAAATGGCTTCCTTCAATAATTTTGATTCAGCATCCTCCCAACATTTTTGTCCTAAATATAAATCATCATATATCTTATTAAAATAGTTTTTCAAGGGCCCCTTCCCTTCAACTGGCCCCACACAGGTATATGCATTTTTTAAAAAAACATTATTGAAAATAAATGATTTCATATTAATCCCACCAAATATCTAATAATTCCCAAAAAATAGGCTGAGACAATTCCAAATGTTATTACTGTACCAGCAAGTTTAAACATATTACAACCAATCCCCAAAACAATCCCTTCCTGTTTTGATTCTAACGCGGCACTTGTTAAAGAATTTGCAAATCCTGTTATTGGAACTATCGTCCCAGCTAAAGCAATCTGACCTATACTATCAAATATTCCTAAGGCCGTAAGTAAACTAGAAATAAAAATCAAGGTAACTGTCATTAAACTTCTTGACATTTCATCATTAAAAAACAAGCTATAGAGCTCAATTAAGCTTTGTCCAATAATCGCAATAAATCCTCCAAACAAAAAAGCATAAATCATGTTCCTTAAATAATTAGGCTTATATTTATGCTCTTCTAATTTATTTTTATAATAGTTTCTATTTAACATATAATCACCTCAAAAATATTTTTTGGCAAAATATATGTATTTATACTTTAATATTTCTTTTAATTATCTCTAGACTTTTATTTAAGATTTTGCTGACCTTTTGAGGAGAAATATCCATAATTTTGGCAATATCACTTTTATATAAATTATGGTAATAATATAAAAAATTTATTTTTCTTTCCTCTTCATTTAAATCATGCAAGTAAAGGATTATTCTATCATTTTCCTTATAATATAAGGACTCATCAAACATTAAGAATGATTTAAAAAATAAAGCATCCATGATATGCTTTTTTTTCACATTAAGCTTTTCACTTAGAGCATCAAGACTATACAATTCATCATTTTTTATATAGGATAAAACCTTGTAAACTTCATCAGGAATTCTTACTAATAAGGCATTTTTTGATTCCTTTTTCATTTCATTAATGATATGAGGCATGGCAAAGGTTGAAAACTTGAATCCTTTATTTTCATCATAATTTACACATGCTTTGAATAATCCCATCAATCCACTTTGAAATAAATCATCACTAGGATTTTTGAATCTTCGCATTGCTAAACGTACTAAACCAATGTTTGATTCAAATATTTGATATGGATCAATCACATTCCTCATCCCTTTTAATCTTTTTACTAACCTCAACAACCGTTTTTCCATATTCACTGCTTATATTGAGCTTGTCCGAAAAAATATCAATTATCGTAAATCCAAGTCCACTTCTTTCCTCAGATGATAACGTTGAATAGGTTGGCATCATTGCAAGCTTAATATCCTTTATTCCTATTCCATGATCTATTATATATATTTTGATTAATTCATTATCATATTCCATTTTTAAATATACCTTTTGATCTTCTTTATAATTATAACCATGAATAATCGAATTGGTAACCGCTTCACTAACAATCGTTTTGACCTCATTCGCAAAACCTAGAGTAAGATTTAAATCATGCAAAAACATTACTGCACAACTTCTAGCAAATTTAATGTTCTCAAGCTTTGAATCAAAAATAATTTCCATTTTATTCATTAAAATTCCCCCAAATAATACTTTGCACTATCCTCATTATCCTTGATTGTACAAATTCTAAGCAAACCAGATAGCCTAACAATCTTTAATAAATCATCATTCAAGTTACATAATACAACTTGTCCATCTTTATTCTTTATTTGATTATATCTTCCAATGATTATTCCAATACCTGAGGAGTCCATAAATGTAAGATTTTGCATATTAAATACTACATTAACCAAATTATATTTTTCAATAACCTCTGTGAGCTTAAGTCTTACCTCATCAGTTGATGATTGATCTAATTCACCATCTAATCTTATAAATAAAGTTTTCCTCTTAATTTGTAATAAAACTCTTAATCCCAAAGCATTCACCCCTGTTAACGGTTAAAGAATAACAAATTTAAACTATATAATTTGTCAAAATGCGTTTTATCAATAAATTAATAGTGTAATTTTAAATTTTTGTGATAAAATTATATAGGTAGGAGGTGTTACGATGGGATGGTCTATCATATGGCTAACAGTCATTATCTTTTCATTAATCATTGAATTAGTTACTTTGGATTTTATAGCTATATTTTTTGGCCTAGGAGCGTTTTTAGCTTACATCTTTACATTATTAAAAGTTAACTATGATATTCAAATCTTCATATTTATAATAACTTCTTTATTATCAATTTTAGGATTTAGAAAATTTTTATTACAATATGTTCATTTCAAAAGAAAAGACAAATTAGTTAAAACAATTAAAAATAAAAAAGGAATTGCGGTTAATTCCTTTGTAAATGGTAAGGGTTCTATTAGAATAAATGGTTTGCGTTGGAATGCAATATCCATTGAAGAAATATGTTTCGGTGATAAAGTAATTGTGATTGATAATGATGATTTAACCCTATTAGTAAAGAAAAACGAGGAATAAATCTGAAATGATAAGATGTTTGTAGACACAAAAAAGGAATGTGTTTATAAACATCTTT
>JAEDCM010000014.1 GCA_016294165.1 Anaeroplasmataceae bacterium | reverse complement strand
TGAGCAATAGCAAAAGAATTAAGAACTATTTCAAAGATAACAGATTAGTATTTATTAACGAGAGCAAGTAACATTGCTCTTTTTTTATTAAAAAAAGCACTCTTCCAAAGGTGAATTGTTAATGGAAACAAAAGATAAACATCGATATGGTACATATCATTTTAGACCACGTCGTAGTGATCCTTGGAATACAATTCTAGACTATTCTAAAAAATATAATTTTGCTTTGAATGAACTCTTTAACATATTGTTAGAAGAATATGGATACGAGTTTTTGAGCCATCTTCCTAATCTAACAAGTGTAGAAAGAGACTCATATCATAAAGAATATCTCAAGCATAATTATGGTGCTTATATTAAAGAACCAGCACCATCTCAAACTACAGATATATTTTTAAATTGTTTAAAAAAAACAATGATTCTGTTAGACCAAAAAAATTATGATTTAATTGAATAGATGTTTTTGATAATGCTGCGTGGAATTCCTGAAAGCGAGAAAAAGCAATATCTTGCCGCAAAGCTTTATGAGGATAAGGTATTAGAGGAGTTTAAGGACAATAGATATAAGTCCTATACTGAAGGAATTGGAAAAAAGATCGTATCTGGTGAGGTATCATTTGAGGAGCTAAGTGAGTATGCAATGTCACATGATCAGATTAACAATGAATCTGGTAGACAGGAAATGCTTGAGGCAATTGTAAATCAATATATCTATAAATAATTGACAATAATTTTTTAATTACGTATAATTAAAGTATTGAAAGATATGGTATTTGATAAGGTTAAGGAAATTATTGTTAAGGAATTAAAGATTGATGCATTCAAGGTTACTCCTGAAGCTTCACTTAAGGAAGATTTAGGTGCTGATTCTATTGATGCAGTTGAAGTAATCATGGCACTTGAGGATGAGTTCAACATCTCTATTTCAGATGATGCAGCTCAGAACATCAAGACTGTTCAGGATTTAGTAAACTATATTGAGTCAAAGCAGTAATTAACATGAAGACCCATATAGGTCTTTTTTATAAAAATATTGACAATATATATATACAATGGAATTATGGGGTTAATAGAAAAGAGGTAATATTATGGGTATAAAGATATGTCCTGATTGTGAGGGAAAGGTTTCTGAATCATTAGATGCATGTCCTCATTGTGGTCATGAATTTAAGGAAGAAATAAGCTGCCCGGATTGCGGTGAAATGGTTGCGGCTGATTCAGCATCGTGCCCAGTATGTGGTCATAAATTTATTAGCAAGAGTGCGCAATATCAAATTGTAAATAATGTTGAAGCACCAAAGGCTAAGGTTATTGATATAGCTTGTCCAAATTGCTCATCTAAGGATTTTTTAAGGGTGAGGATGGGCATTATAAATGTCATTCGTGTGGATCAAGCTTTAAGCTAGATGAATCAGGAGCGACAATCATTAATAATGTGATTAATAATGCACCAAACAAAGATGCTGTGAAATGTAATGAGATAAACATATTAGAGTGCGATGTTACAGAGGATGAGGCTAGAGCGCAGTTTTTAAGATTTTTAGAGGATTATAAAGACTCTTCTCCAAATGATGTTTTTGATTGCGAAATCGGAGAATTTAAAAAAATAAGCATTGATATAGCACTAATTGCAGGAAATGTAATTGGTAGATATCAAAGAATGACTGGTCATAAGGAAAGTACAGTTATTCAGTGGCAACCAGATAATGGTGTCTTTTCTGGAGGATCTTCGGCAATTCAGACATTAAATTATGGAGATGATTTTGGATATATTAGAAATATGTTTGAAGTTATGCGCTATAGTGATTTGATAGACTTTTCTAAGGTGTGTGGTAAGGAAAAGTTTACTCTTGAAGAAAAATACATAGAAGCTGCAGAAAGAACTATAACTAAATCAGTATACCAAAATAATAAGCCATTGAATTATAAGATTTGTTATGAGGCAGAGCATTATTCAGCTTCATCAGTAGATTTACTAAGTATTGATGCATATAGAGTACCTTGTTATGAGTTTGAAGTGACATATAAGGATCAAAAATGTACATATATAGCATGTGCATCAGGTAACGCTAAGGTTGTTCGTGTTAAAGGCTCAGGATTTAAAAATTCTGAAGAAACAGCAGAAAAGCTAGATATATCAAACTATTTATTAAATAATGCCAAAAAAAGTAAAACTAAATAGTACCCTAAGTCAAGGACACAAATAAAAAAAGGTGTATTATTTAATTGAAGTATTCAATTCCCTAGGGGATTTGCGATTAAAACTTAATCATAATGAAGCTGATTGTACAGTTGTACTTTCAGCTTTTATTATTTTATTAAGTAAAGGTTGTCCACCTTCAAGAAGATATATTCTATATTCAACTGGAGTCATTTTATTTAAATCCCATTGATATCTATAATTATTATAGTAATCCATATAATCATCAATTTCTTGTTTTAATTCCTCAAAATCTATACATTCTTTTAAATGTAATTCATCTTTCATGTGTCCAAAGAATGATTCTTGAGGAGCGTTATCCCAACAATTTCCTCGTCTTGACATTGATTGAATTATATTTAAATTTTTTAATAACTTTTGATATGCTATAGCTGTATAGTGACAGCCTTGATCTGAGTGAAGTGTTGTATTTTCTGTTATAGGAACTTTGTTATCAGTAATTAATTGGTTAACTGTATCTAAAACAAATTGTTCTTCTAATGATAAAGACAATTTGTAAGCTAATATTTCTGTTGTCACTGAATCTTTTATGGTAGATAGATATGCTACATCTTTATTTGGCCCATAGAAGATGTATGTAATGTCTGTAAGTAACTTTTCACCAGGATTGCCATTATAAAATTCTCTATTTAGTTTATTATCATGATAATTATTTGTCTTTAATGCTTTTGCTAACCTTCTATATGGATTTGCTTTACGAATTGGACATTTCAATTTGAATTTACGCATTAAACGCCTTATTTTCTTGAGATTCATTATAATACCATATTGACGTTCTAATGTCATTTTAATAGCTCTAGCACCTTTATGTCTATTTTTAAACTTATATGCTTGCATGATTAATTCAAAATCTTCTTTATCTTTTTCTTCTTTTAATAGATATTTAGAAGAGGTTAAATTCTTTACATAATTATAATATCCTGATCTAGACACTCTAGCTATCTCGCACATCCATTTGACATTTATTTTATCTTTACGTTTAAGTTTCAATTTATATATCATTTTGAAGATTTCTTTTTCTTTGATTTTGATGCTTCCCACATCGCCTCCCTTTCTAGTCTTTTCAGGTCCGATAAGAATTCAACCTTTGCTTTTAATAATTCAATTTCAGCTTTTTGCTTAGCTATGATTTCTTCTTGTGATAAATTTCTAGTTGCTGGTCTACCTGAATTACCAATTCTAGTATCTTTAAAACCTTCTGGACGAAGTGATTGTTTTTTTGTACTTTGAACTATATTATCTACCCTAGATTTTCCAAGAACCTTATAATCAAATCCCATTTCAATTAATATTTGTGATGGAAGTTTACCTGTATTGTATTCTAATAAAAATACTTCCTTAAATTCTTCAGTATAAGTGATTGATTTTTCACTGACTTTTTTGACATATTTATTTTGTCTTAATTGTTCAACTTGTTCAGGAGTAAAATAATATTTTCCCATAATAAATCATCTCTTTTCTTATTATTAATATTATACAACGACAAAAAGACCCTACAAAGTAGAATCTACACCTTTTTTTAATGTGTCTACTTTATAGGGTCTATTTTAAACCTTAATTTAAAGCCGTTTTATATATATATACTCTTCATATTTTTTTAGATTATTTTTATGAATGTCCACAATTAAAAGATAACCTTCATTGATATATTTTTTATCAATGATTTTTTCATTTTGAATTAAATAATTAACCAAATTACCCTTATCAAAAGGAATTAATAAAGTTAATCTAATTTTTGATTCAAAGATTCTTTCTTTTATCATATTAGCTAATAGATTTATATTTTGATAATCCTTTGTGGAAATTAAAATAGAATTATCATATGGTGGAAAGAATTGCTCATCAAGTAAATCAGCTTTATTAAATGCATAAATCATCGGAATATCTAATGCTTTTAATTCACTTAAAACATTGTTTGTTGTTTCTATTTGGAGATTATAATTGCTATTAGATGCATCCACAACATGAATTAATAGATCAGCATCTAATATTTCCTCTAGCGTTGATTTAAATGAATTTACTAGATGATGTGGAAGCTTATCCACAAAACCAACGGTATCAGTTAAAATAAAGGAATCGTTATTAATTGTGATGTTTCTTGATTGAGTGGTAAGTGTTTTAAATAATAAATCTTCAGCCTCAACAGTTTTCTTTTCCGAAGAGAAGCTATTGATCAACGCATTCATTAAACTTGATTTACCAGCATTAGTGTATCCTACTAAGCAGACAACTTTATCAGTTCTATTTTTTCTTCGGTTTTTACGCATAACCATTATTTTTTTTAAATCCTCATTTAATTTATGAATGCGTTTCTCAATTTTACGACGGTCTAATTCTATTTGCTTTTCACCTGGTCCTTTAGCGTTGAATCCACCACCCTGGCGAGAAAGTGATCTTTTCAAACCAACTAAACGGGGAAGCATATATTTTAATTGTGCAAGCTCTACCTCAATCATTGCCTCATTTGTTTTAGCTCTGCTCGCAAAAATATTCAAAATTAGCATTGAACGGTCAATTACGGATATATTTAGATAAGATTCTAGATTTCTTATTTGGGATGGACTCAATTCGTCATTAAAAATGACAATTGTGGCATCCATTGTATCAATTGCCATTTTTATTTCATCTAGTTTTCCTTTTCCGACATAATAACCCACCTTAGGTGTGGTTAACTTTTGACGGATAAAATAAACGGATGTAATATCATTAGTTTGGGCAAGATTTTTTAATTCATTTTCATGATAATCTACTAATCCATCATTAAAATCGATTGTTACTAAAATTGCTCTATCCATTAAAATCACCTAATTTATTTTATCACAATAAAAATATAATTTATACAAAAATCATATAATATACTAATTGTTTGGAGGGATTAAGTGCGAAAGAGTATTGAAGTAAATAATCTATTAAAAAAAGCTGAAGAAATTGCTCAAGAAAGAAATGAGTGTAAGGTTGGAAGTGAACACCTATTACTTTCGATGATGATGGATGAAGAATCCTGTTGCTATTTTTTATTAAGTGATTATGATGTTACGATTAAGGATATTTATGATATCTTAGAAGACTTAATTATTATTAGAAAGGAATTTGCAGAAATAAGCTATACAATTAAGCTCAAAAAAATTATCGAGGATGCAGGTGCTCTAGCCTTAAAATATGATTCAAACGAAATTGAAGAACAGCATTTATTTTTATCCATAATGGATAATTATTGCATAGCTAGATGTATTCTTGAACGTTTAGATATTAATTTAGAAATTGCTAAAAGTGATATAAAAGATATTTTTAATTATGATGAAAAATTAGATTTATCGCTAACCACAAATATCACTAAAAACATTGAAAATGGATTAATGGAGCCGTTTATTGGCAGAAAATATTATATTGAAAGGCTAGATACAATACTAAATCGTAAAACAAAAAACAATCCGTTATTAATTGGAAGTGCAGGCGTTGGGAAAAGTGCAATTGTTGAAGGGCTAGCAAAATATTATGTTGACAATAAAATCAGTTATGAGATTATTTCAATTAATATGGGCTTTTGTATTGCAGGGTCTAA
This sequence comes from Anaeroplasmataceae bacterium, assembly GCA_016294165.1. GTDB lineage: Bacteria > Bacillota_I > Bacilli_A > Acholeplasmatales > JAEDCM01 > JAEDCM01. The sequence continues at coordinate 33,818 of JAEDCM010000014.1, read as the reverse complement.
ATATCGTGGTGATTTTGAAAAGAGATTCTTAGATATTATTAAAGAGGTCGAGGATAATAAAAACTATATTTTATTTATTGATGAAATTCATAACATTATTGGAGCAGGATCAAGTGAAGGAAGTATGGATGCAGCCAATTTATTAAAGCCTATTTTAGCTAGAAAAAAGATAAGATGTATTGGTGCTACAACCATAGAGGAATATAATAAGTTTATTGCTAATGATCGGGCATTAGCTAGAAGATTTCAAAACATCTTTGTTAATGAACCTTCGGATGAAGAAACATTAGAAATCATTGAAGGAATAAAGGATGATTATGAAAGATATCATCAAGTAAAGATTAAAGATTATATTTTGAATTATATTGTTAGTGAAGCGAAGAATCGATTAGAAAATAGAAAATTTCCTGACAAGGCTATTGATATTTTAGATGAAGTTATGACGCGAGCTAAGATAAAAAAATATGAAGAGATTACCCGTTTAAGCGTCGATCAAGTAATTGATGAAATGTGCGGATATCAAAATAAAATGGATATAAATTTAAATCATTTAGAATTAGAACCTTTTTTATTAAGACAACGTCTCAATGTTAAGTTAAAAACTATTTTAACATTAGGAACTAATCAAGTAACAAGTAGTCTCCTTAATGATTTTAAGCAATTTGGTATCAATGATGAATTCATTTTAAGATTAAATTTGAGTGATTATCAAGATCATGCAAGTCTTCATTCTTTGATTGGAACATCACCAGGATATGTTGGATATAATGAAGGAGGTATATTAAGTGAGCATATTTTAAAATATCCAAAATCATTAATCATCATTAAAAACTTTGATTTATCATCAATTTTAATTCAAGAATTCTTTTTGAATATTTTAAATGATGGGGTATTCTATGATAAAAAGGGAAGAAAAGTAAGTCTTCATAATTCTATTATTTGTTTCATCTGTGAGGATTCTAGTTTTAGTATTGGATTTAGTTCAAATAAAAAAGATTATAACATACCAATAGAACTCTATTTAAATATAAAGGAAGCAGAGGAAAATCCATATCAAATGATGCTTAAAAGTCGAGGATATGATGTTGATATTAAAATGGATAATCCCATTTATGCAATTTATGAATTGCTTAAAAAGCATCCACCCGGTCGCTATCAAATTTTAGAAAATGGCATAATTATTTGTAATTCGATATTTTAATAAGAAATTTATTATGTTATAATAAAAGGTGGAAATTGGGTGATAAAATGAAGTATTTAAGAGGAGCAATGGATTGCTACATTATTTTAATGTTAATATTCTTTGCACTTTTTGTAATATTAAAGAACCGAAAAGCACTAATTTATACTATTGTATTTTCATTCTTTTTAGGATTGGCTTATATTGCAAAAAGATTTGATTTAAGAATGGCAAAAGTATTTGCGGAATTTTATTTTAACTATGCAGTAATAATTTATCTTGTGATTTTAGCACCAGAAATTAGAGGAGCTATTGATCGCATCAAAAAGATTGATAAATCACTACCTAAGAATATCGTTAGTAGTGAAGAAACTAAAAATGCGATTATCGAGGCAGTTGAATTTCTTGCAAGCAAAAAGATTGGAGCAATTATCACTTTGGAAAATCATAATTCCTTAGATCAATATGCAGAAAGAGCTATTCAAATGAATTGTGACATCTCTAAAGAATTGTTGATTAACATATTCTCCCCACTTACACCATTACATGATGGTGCAGTAATCATCAAGGGAGATAAGATTAGATGTGCAGGAGCATATTATGTATTAACACAAGCAGACGCTGAGGATAAAACAATGGGTTCAAGACATCGTGCAGCCTTAGGAATTAGTGAGGTTACCGATTCATTAACAATTGTATGTAGTGAGGAAACAGGAAACATCAGTATAACTATTGAAGGAATCATGCTAAAGGTTAATGGAAGAGAAAAATTGAACGAATACATTGAAATGTTTATGAAGTAGGAGGATTAGCATTATGAAACTAATAGGTGCAATGATGAAAACGATGTTTTCACCAATTATTATGTTTATTGAATTGATTAATTTTGAAAAAATTACAAAATATTTCAACCGCAAGTCTTATTTCATTTATTTATTAGCTATTGCTTTTACAGTTGTATTAGCATACTTTGTTTATTTCTATTAAAAGCCAAATTGGCTTTTTTTATTTATATTTTATACTTTTTAGTATAAAAAAACCTAAATTATGATACAATGGAGGAAAAGGTTGGTGAAATTATGCATCCATTATTCTTGGTTATATTTAGTTTATTTATTTTAGGCTTAGTCATTAATAATTGCATTGTAAATAGAAAGGTTAGTTTTAGAAAGATTACTTATTCGTGCGTGAATGTTTTTGCATGGGCTATTATTTGTATTTTTTATGATAAGTATATATATGATACAATGTTTGAATTATACATATATGGATATGCTGTTTTGACATTTTTAGTTTTTGGAATATTATTATATTTTTCATTTAAATCATCAATGCTAAGAGCACATCATTATCAGCTATTCATTGACTCAATTAAAAATACTAGGTTCAATGTTTATTATGTTGTGGATGAGAAAGAACGAATCAAGGATATGTCTCAATCATTATTAGAAGAACTAGGATTAGAATTTCATGAGGTAAACGGAAAGAAGCTATTTGATATTTTTGATAAGACTATTAGATTTACGAAATTTAATGATGTCGATGTTAATAATAAAACGGTACGAGAGTTTTACAAACCTTATAAATCACAGGCTCGTGAGGGAGTAAATGAAAAGCGTGAAATGGTTATTCAAAACTATGACGGGAAAAGTATTGTTTTAAATGTTGTAGAACAACCTGTTTTCATTTTTAAAAAATATAAAGGACGCATGGTTATTGGAGAAAAGAAGAGTGATTTAACATTATTAAATGCTGAAAAGGAATTGAAGGATAGTATTGCGGAATTAAATAGTATTAGACATAAATTTATTGCGACACTAGAAATCACAGAAGAATGTATTTTTTATATTGATTTAGATCAAAAGTATGTTTGGGGAACAAATAACTTTAAGGATACCTTAGGGTTACCAGGTAATACCTTAGGAATCGATGATTATCGTGATTATATTCATCAGGATGACCAAATCAAATATTTAAAAACAATGGAATCTTTAACAAAGAATAATCCCAATTATTCAATTAGTTATCGATTTAGAATTGGTGATAAGTTTATCTGGATAAAAGAGACAGGTAAGCGAATTTTTGATGATGAGAATTCAAATGTTATCTTGGGATTTGTCAAGAAAAATGAAACATCTGGATACGAAAAGATGGGGACAAGAGAATTAGATGGTGTTGGAACAGAAATTGAATTATTAACTGATGTTACAAGGCTATATAATGATCATCGTACATTCGAACTTTTAGCAATTCGTTTAAATAATATCCCTGAGGTTAACGAAAAATATGGTAGAAGTGTTGGAAATATGATGCTAAATGAATATGTAAGACGCATTAAACAAAACTTTAAAACTGAATCATCGGATATTTATCGTATTGGTGGAATTGAATTCATTTTAACAATTACTGATGCTCGAAAAATGGAAATGTTAAAGAAGCTTTTCCAAGTTGAAAAAGCACCTTTAAATTTAAATATGGAGTATGGTGGAATCAGTGTATCAATGGATGTTAGAGCGGGTATCGCTATTTCATCAACTGATGCTTCTGAGGCTAATGCGCTAATTGGATGTGCAAGATATGCTTTAAAATTTGCGACTGATGAAAACTATGCTAAGAATTGTTGCTATTTTAGGGATGTAAAATAATGAATGATCAAATTAGAAAAGAAATGAAAAAGAAAAGATTAGCCCTATCAAAAGATGAGGTTAAAGAAAGAAGTTTATTAATTTCAGAAAAAATTAAAGAATTAAATTGCTATAAAGAGGCAAAAATAATAGGTGTATATTATCCAATCAATAACGAGATAGAATTATATCTTGATAAGACGTTATGCTATCCAAAAATTGATGGAGAAAATATGGATTTTTATATTCCTGATGAATTTGTTAAAGGTCCATTCAATCTACTAGAGCCATTAGGAAAAAAGATTGATAAGAAGGATATTGATATTATTTTTGTGCCAATGCTTGCTTGTAGTGGGTTAAACAGATTAGGATATAAAAGAGGCTATTATGATCGCTATTTAAAGGATTATAAGGGTTTGAAAATTGGTGTTTGTTATAGCTTTCAAGAGGTAGAAGAGATTAAAACACATCAATATGATGTTAGCTTAGATATGATTATAAAAGGATGATTCAAATGGTTAGTATCATTATTCTAGCAGCGGGTAATGGAAGTCGAATGGAATTAGGCTATAATAAAATGCTTTACAAGCTTGATGGTCTAGAAATCTATAAAAGAACCCTTGCTAAGTTTAAAAAATTTAAGAAAATAATTTTAGTTGTTAATGAGAGTGACATAGATAAGATTGAAGTTGATAGTCATATTAAAATAGTTGTTGGTGGAAAAACAAGAGGAGAAAGCGTTTATAACGCTTTAAAGCATGTTGATAGTAAATATGTGTTGATTCATGATGGAGCACGCTGCTTTGTGAGCGAGGAGCTGGTTGACAAGTGTATATCGCAATTAGAGTTTTGTGATTGCCTAGGTGTCGGTGTAAAGGTGAAAAATACCATTAAATATTTAGATAATGGGATTGTCACTTTAGATCGTGATAAACTTATTGAAATGCAAACTCCGCAAGGTGGAAAAACAGAATTGTTTTTAAAATGTTATGAAGAAGCATTCAAGGATAATTATCTTCAAACAGATGATTTGGCTATTATTGAAAAATATAGTGATGCTAAGATTAATTTTGTTTTAGGTGACTATAGCAATATTAAAATTACCACAAAGGATGATTTGTCATCTACAAGAATTGGTCATTCTTTTGATGTTCATCGTTTAGTTTCTGATCGTAGATTGATTTTAGGCGGTGTACATATCCCTTATGAAAAAGGATTATTAGGACATAGCGATGCAGATTGTGTTTTGCATGCAGTATCTGAATCAATTCTAGGAGCTTTAGCCCTAGGAGATTTAGGAAAATTATTTCCAGATAACGATATGAAAAACAAGGATCTTGATTCCAAAATTATTACCCGTCATGTAGTTTCTTTGATGAAAACTAAAGGTTATATAGTTGGAAATATTGATGTAATGATATACGCTGAAAAACCAAAGATGGCGCCATTTATCGATATAATTCGAGAAAGCATAGCAGAGCTTTTAGAAACGGGTGTTAATAATGTTAGCGTTAAGGCCACAACCTATGAGAGATTAGGTGAAATTGGGGAAGAAAAAGCCATAGCCAGCGAAGCTGTTTGCATGTTAAAAAAATGGTAATTTTTGTTTATCTAATAATGTCAAAAAAAGGACTTTTTGAGTCCTTTTTATTTTTTATAATAATACTTTGTATGAAACATACTCAAATAGAATATATCGCTATTTTGTCTAAAATCACACATTTTTTTAGTTAGAGCGAGGTATTAGACAAAATGCGATAATCTTTTTGTGGCATATTCACACAAAAGATTATTTTTGAAGATGATATAATCAATATATGACAATTTTTATAACGGAAAATCATCGACCTTTAAGGCCTGTTGAGGAGGGATATAGGTTTTTTTATATTCAAAATAAATTTCCTTTAAAGCCTCCAAAGCTAAATGAGATGTAAACTCATCGCGAACTAAATCAGATACACCGATTACTCCAACAACATTTTCTAAGTCATCAACGACAACTAGTCTTTTAATTTGTTTATATCCCATTAAATCACTAACATCCTCAGGATAAGAATTAACATTGATAGTCTCCACGTTTTTAGTCATTGCATGCTCTATTTTATGATTTAATGAACCATCAGCTAGATAAGTTGTTATATCACGATCCGTTATGACCCCTGCTAGATTTAAATTGTCGGTGACTAATAAAAATCCGACATTTTCCTTTTTCATAAGCTTGCAGGCATCTAAGATTGATGATGATTTATCAATCGATACTACTTCCTTATTCATAAAATATTTAATGCTCATAAAATTCACCTCGATTAATATTATTTGATTACTAATAAAATATATGCATTATAGGTAGAAATATTTGCAATAATTTTTAATTGTGGTAAAATCTAATTGGTGATTAGTTTATGATCGTAGAAACTACAAAAGGAAAGTATGAATTATTAAAAAATGTAAAGGATGCATTTGTAAAAAGTGCATTTGAGGAAAGGTATATTGAGGAATGCTTTGATAAATATGACTATTTGGTTGGAGATGTTTCAGCGGGTATTTTAAGAATCAAAGGCTTTAGTTCTAGCGATCAGTCATATAAGATGATTCCTGATTATTTAAATGAATCATGTGCATACAATTGTGCGTTTTATATTTTGCATAGAATTAAGGAAAAATAGGTGAATAGCATGGATAAAATGGAAAAAGAAGTAAAGAAAATTATTGATAAGATTAGACCATATTTAAATAATGATGGTGGAGACATTGAGTTTGTAAAACTAGAAGATGGAATTGTATATGTAAAAATGCTTGGGGCATGTGTTGGATGCACTGCGCAGGATGCTACATTGAAAGATGGGTTAGAAGCTTTGTTGCTTGAAGAGGTACCTGGAGTAATTGAAGTAAGAAATTTGATTTAATAACACCTTTTAGGTGTTTTTTTAATTTTTTATGGTATTATATAAGTAGGTATAGAGTTTTTTAAGGGAGGAATACTTATGGGTAAAATCACATTAGATACTTCAAAGGTTTCTAGTTTTGTTGATGTTAAGAGCTACAATAATATGTTTAATTTAGCAAAAGAAGCTCAATCAGTTTTAGAAAGCAAAATCGGAGAAGGAAATGATTTTCTAGGATGGCTAAATTGGCCAAATGAATATGATAAGGAAGAGTTTGCAAGAATTAAAGAAGCAGCTAAAAAGATTAGAGAGGATTCTGATGTTTTAATTGTAATTGGAATTGGTGGGTCTTACCTTGGAGCTAAAGCAGCAGTTAGTATGTTTGAACCACATTTTGGAAAAAACAAACCAGAAATCTGTTTTGTAGGAAACAACATTTCAAGCGATTATATCAACGATTTAATTAATTATGTTAAGGATAAAGATTTTTCTATTAATGTAATTTCTAAATCAGGAACAACAACAGAGCCAGCGATTGCATTTAGAATTTTTAAGAAACTTTTAGAAGAAAAATATGAGGACGCTAGTAGTCGTATTTATGCTACGACAGATAAAGCTAGAGGAGCTTTAAAGAGCTTAGCTGATAAGGAAGGATATCAAACATTTGTAGTACCAGATGATATTGGTGGTCGTTTCTCAGTTACAACAGCGGTTGGATTATTGCCAATTGCCGTTGCTGGAATTGACATTGATGCAATTATGCAAGGAAGCTTAGATGCTCTAAATGATTTAAAGGCTGAAGATAATATTGCTTTAGTATATGCCGTGTATCGTAATCTTTTATATAACATGGGATATAATGTGGAGATATTGGTAAATTATAATCCATCATTAATCTATTTTGCAGAATGGTGGAAACAATTGTTTGGTGAATCTGAAGGAAAGAATCATCGAGGAATTTTCCCTGCAAGTGCATCATTCTCAACTGACCTACATTCATTAGGACAATTCATTCAGGATGGTAAGAGAATCTTATTTGAAACAGTATTAAATGTTGAAAAATCTAATCATGAGATTTTAATTGGAAAAGAAGAAAATGATTTAGATGGTCTAAATTATTTAGCTGGTAAATCAATTGATTTTGTTAATAATAAGGCCTTCTTAGGAACAACATTAGCACATGTGGATGGGCAAGCACCAAATATTATTATAAATATGGAAAAATTAGATGCTCATACATTTGGATATTTATGCTATTTCTTCTTTAAAGCATGTGGAATTAGTGCATATATTTTAGGTGTTAATCCATTTGATCAACCTGGTGTTGAGGCATATAAGAAGAATATGTTTGCATTGCTTGGTAAACCTGGATATGAGGACTTAAAAGCAGAGCTAGAAAAAAAGCTAAAGTAAATTGTAAATAAACGGGAAAATTTTTCTCGTTTATTTTTTTTGTCTGTTTAAAAGGGTAAAAATTAGTGTATAATTATATTTAAGGAGGGGAATATAGATGAAAACATTGTTACTGTTGGAAGGCGGTGCGATGCGTGGAAACTATACTGCTGGTGTTTTAGATGTGTTCATTGAAAATGATATATATATTAATGATGTATATGCTGTTAGCGCTGGATTATTAAATGCCTTAAATTATAAATCAAGACAAAAAGGAAGAATTATTAAAATTAATAAGAGTTTTTGTCGTGATAGAAGGTTTATTAGTTTAAGAAAGTACATTAGAAAAGGGGTTCTAATGGATTTGGATTTTTTGCTTAATGAGGTTTCAAATGAGCTTGTTCCTTTTGATTATGAGGAATTCAAAAATAATGATATTAAAATTACCACAGTTTGCACTGAGGCATCACGAGAAACGCCTTTATATAAGGAAATTTCAGATGTTAAGATGGATGCTAATTACATAAAAGGGGCTTGCTCAATGCCGTTATTATCACGTTTTGTTGTGGTTGATGAATATAAGCTTTTAGATGGCGGAGCTGTCGATGCGATTCCTATTGAAAAAGCTTTAGATGATGGATTTGAAAAGTTTATAATTGTTCTTACACGTCCGCATGGATATCATAAAGCTAAATCAGGTGTAGATAAATTGATGGCTATTCATTATAAAAAATACCCGAATATGGTTAAATTATTTTCCAAAAAGGTTGATAAGTATAATCGTTCATTAGAAATAATTGATGAGCTTGTAAAAAATAAAAAAGCTATCGCTATTTATCCATCAGAATTAATTAAAGTTTCAAGAGCAGAAAGAGACGTAGAAAAGCTTGAAGAAATATATCAATTGGGTAGAAAAGATTGTTTAAACATTTTAGAGGAAATAAAAGAATTCATTAAAGAATAATTTTTTACATATAATTAACCGGTGAGAACATGAAAAGAGTTTTAACGGTTATATTGTTTTTGGTATTGGCATTAGGAGTCATAAATACTAAAGCTTTAAAATCAGATATAGTTATCTTTATTGATCCTGGTCATGGAGGATATGACGGAGGAGCTTATATTGATAGTATTAAAGAGAAGGATATTACCTTAGCTTTAGCATCGCACTTAGGTTTTTTTTTAGAAAATGCAGGATATAAGGTTTTATATACTAGAAATAAGGATGATGATCTGTCTGAAAGCCCATATAGTAAAAAAAGCGATATTTTTAATCGGGTTAAGCTGATTAATGAATCAGATTGTAGTTTTTATATAAGCTTGCATGTTAATATGTTTACACAAGAGAAATATCGCGGTGCACAGGTGTTTTTCAGTGATAGACATCCTTTGAACGAAAGTATTGCAAAGGATATTCAGGAGTCTTTAATTGAAGGTTTACAAAACACTAATCGTGTATGTAAAAAGATAGATGGAATTTATATATTGGATAATGTAAATAAACCAGGATGTTTAGTTGAAGCCGGGTTTTTATCAAATGAAATAGAAAGAAAGCTTTTACTTGATGATGGTTACCTTAATTTAGTTAGCTACTATATTTATTTTGGTATTTTAAATTTTATTAATAGATTATAAAAAAATTCAAGAAAACAGAGGTAAATAATTATGAATTATGAGAATGAAGCATTAGAATTTGAAGAACCAAATAATCCAACAGATGATGAAATTGATGAAATTAACATTCTTGATTATTACAAGGAAGTTGGAGGAGATTCATCTACAGAAACTATTGATGGGGATAACAATCTCGATTTTTTAGATTACTATAATTCTCAAAATGATGCCCGCAAGCTAGAAGAAGTTATTAATCCTTATGAGTTAGAAGAAGACGATACTGTTAAGATTGATGATATTGATATTGATGATGCAATAGATGACATTGCGCCTGTTAAAGTTGATGAAGAAAAAACAGTTGTAGAAAAGGTAGATGTTTCAATTGATGACATTGTTTTAAATGAGATTAAAGAGACTGAAGAAAAAAAGACACATATTATAGAAGAAAAAGAAGATAATAAGGTTGTAGAGAAAGTTGATGAACCTGTAGTTATAAAAGAAGAGATTATAGTTGAAGAAAAGATTTCTACTGATGATACTGTTGTTGAAGAGGAGATAACCGATAATAAGGTTTTAGACGAGCCTATCCAAAAATCAAAATATAATCTTCGTAATGAAATGAACAAAGAATTTGATCTAGGAAAAGAAGAAAAAAAGGAATATGATTTAAAGAAGGAATTCAATAAAGAATTTGATTTAAAAAAAGAAAAGAAAACTGAAGTTAAAGATTTAAAAGAGGAAATGGATAGTAAGTTGGATATTAAAAAAGCTACTAAAGAAGAAGTTGTCAAGGAAGAAAAATCTTCTGATGGGTTAAACTATAAGGGCGATAATATTATGGCTTTTATAGCTTTAGGTTTGCTTTTTGTATTAATTATGTTATTTTTCTTTATGTAAAAGAAGGCTTATGCCTTTTTTTATTAATATATAAATTAAATTTATAATTTAATATTATATAACTTTTATTTTATGGCATTAAATGGTATAATAATTTAATGGTGGTGATTTAAATGGTAATTTACACGTCTGATGTTAATGAAACAATTGAATTAGGGTATAAAATTGGTTCTTTATTAGAAGAAGGAATGGTTATTCTTCTTGAAGGAGATTTAGGAGCTGGAAAAACAACCTTTACAAAAGGAATTGGCAAAGCCTTAGGAATTAATAAAACTATTAATAGCCCAACATTTACAATAATGAAGGCTTATAATGGACGTTTAAATTTATATCATTTAGATTTATATCGTATTGAAAAAATTATGGATGAGTTTGATTTAGAGGAGTATATTGATGGTAATGGTGTTAGTGTAATTGAATGGCCAAGCCAGGCAGTTGAGCTATTGCCTAAGGAGTACTTAAAAGTCATCATTAATAATTGCGAAGATAAAAGGAAATTTACTTTTTCAGCAATTGGGAAAAGATATGAAAAATTAATGGAGGAATTAAGATGAATAAGCTAATTATTGATACAGCCTCAAAAAATTTATATGTTGCATTAGTTAATGATACCATTAAGGAAATCCACGTGGTTGGGAAGAATCATGCTCAGGTTTTAATGAAGCATATTGATACTGTTCTAGGTAATTTATCGATTGATGATATTGATGAGATTATTGTTGGGGTGGGTCCAGGATCTTATACTGGCGTTAGAGTTGCGGTAACAATTGCTAAAATGCTTTCATGGACAAAAAACATTCCCCTAAGAGAGGTATCAAGCTTATATATCCAAGTTAGTGGATATGATGGATTAAAATCATCAATGATTGATGCGAGAAGGCAAAACGCTTTTTGTGCATCATTTGATGATACTAAGATTGTCGTAGAAGAAATGCTTAGAGAAATTGACGAGTTTAAAGAGATTGCTTTAGGAAGAATATATACAGAGGATGAGTTTAAAGCTAATCCGATTAAAATAATTGAAGCTTCAAAAGTTGTTAATAATGTTCACGGATTAGTTCCGAACTATTTGCGTAAAACAGAGGCTGAAAGGAATAAGGAAAATGCAAATTAGGCCATTGGAAGATCGTGATATTTTAACAATTGTTAATGATGAAAATCGGATATTTAATCATTCATTGGGATATGATTTTTTACATGGTGAGTTAGAAAGTGATCTTCATAAATTCTTTGTTTTAGAGGATGATGAATTGATTGGATATATTGGCTTATGGCTATGTGATGAGAATGGGCAAATTTTAAATTTCTATATTAATGAGAAATATCAAGGAAAAAAATATGGAGGAAAATTGTTAGAATATGGTTTATCATATTTAGACAGTCATAATGTGAAATGTGTTACGCTAGAGGTTCGAGTAAGTAATACTAGAGCCATTAATATGTATGAAAAATATGGTTTTAAAAAAGCATTGGAAAGAAAAAACTATTATGGAAACGAAGATGCTATTTTAATGCTTTTAAGGAGGGATTAAGATGATAGTTTTAGGAGTTGAAAGCTCTTGTGATGAGACAAGTGTTGCGATTGTAAAGGATGGAAAAGAAATATTATCAAATGTTGTGTCATCGCAAATTGATATTCACAAAGAATATGGCGGAGTTGTTCCCGAAATTGCATCAAGATGTCATACTGAAAGAATTACATTAGTTTTTGAGGAAGCTCTTAAAGCCGCAAATCTAGAGCCAAAGGATATTGATTTAGTGGCGGTTACTCAGGGACCAGGTTTAATTGGAGCTTTATTAATTGGAATTGGAGCTGCTCAAGCTTTTGCTTATGCTCACAAAATTCCAATTATCGGTGTTAATCATATTGCTGGGCATATTTATGCTAATAATATTGAAAATGATTTAAAGTTTCCACTATTATCCTTAGTTGTTAGTGGTGGGCATACGGAGTTAGTATTAATGAAGGCACACAATGATTTTGAGGTTTTAGGACAGACATTAGATGATGCGGTTGGTGAAACCTATGATAAGGTTGGGCGCGTAATTAATGTTGAATACCCTGGTGGGCCAGTTATTGATAAAATGGCTTTTTTAGGGGAAGATACATATAACTTTCCAAGAGTCTATTTAGATAAGCAGGGATTTGATTTTAGCTTTTCAGGCTTAAAGAGTGCAGTTATTAATTTTGTGCATAATAAGAATCAGCGAAATGAAGAGATTAATAAATATGATTTAGCTCGATCATTTCAGGAAAGTGTAACGGATGTTTTAGTTTATAAAACATATGAGGCCGCAAAAAAATATAATGTTAAACAGATTATTATTGCAGGTGGAGTTGCCGCTAATAAGGGTTTAAGAGAAAAACTATTAAACACAATTACTGATTTTGAGATTTGTATGCCATCGATTAAATATTGTACTGATAATGCCGCAATGATTGCGATTTGTGGATATTATGCCCAGGATAAATTGGATAAGCAATTTGAAATTGATGGAATGCCAAATTTAGATTTATAAAGGAGATTATGATATGGAAACATCTAATTTTATTAAAACTATTATGGAAAATGATATAAAAAATAAGAAACATGATGAAATCATCACAAGATTTCCACCAGAACCAAATGCTTATTTGCATATCGGACATGCTCGTGCCATTATTACGAACTTTGAAAGTGCAAAAGCTTTTGGTGGATATACAAATTTACGTTTTGATGATACTAATCCAGCTAAAGAGGATGCGGAATTCGTTGAAGCCATTAAAGAGGATTTGAAATGGTTAGGATATACTCCTAAGAATGTATTTTATGGATCTGACTATTTTGAAAAAACCTTTGAAAAGGCCATTTTACTTATTAAAAAGGGATTAGCTTATGTTTGTGATTTATCACAAGAGGAAATGAGTAAATATCGTGGAACATTAAATGAACCAGGTATTAATTCACCATACAGAGATCGTAGTGTTGAAGAAAACCTTGATTTGTTTATGAAGATGCGTGAGGGAGTTTTCCCTGATGGAAGTAAAACCTTAAGAGCGAAGATTGACATGGCAAGTCCAAATATCAATTTAAGAGATCCAGCATTATATCGTATTATGCATATTAATCATCATCGTACAGGTAATGCATGGTGCATCTATCCAATGTATGATTTTGCTCATCCATTACAAGATTCATTTGAGGGAATTACTCACTCGTTATGTAGTTTAGAATATGATAATCATCGCCCATTATATGATTGGGTTATTAACAATTGTGAGGTTGATAGCATTCCTCATCAATATGAATTTGGGCGTTTAAATATTACGAACACAATTATGAGTAAGAGATATTTAAAAATGCTAGTTGATAGTAAAAAGGTTAAGGGATATGATGACCCTCGAATGCCTACTCTTGTTGGATTAAGAAGAAGAGGATATACTCCTGATTCTATCAAAAATTTTATTTTAGAAACGGGATTATCAAGAATTAATTCAACAGTTAATAGTGAAATGCTTGACCATTTCTTAAGAGAAGATTTAAAACTAAAGGCAACTAGACCAATGGCAGTTATCAATCCATTAAAGGTAACTATAACTAATTATCCTAGTGATCAAATTGAATATTTAGAGGTTTTAAATAATGTTGAAAATGAAGAACTTGGTACTAGAAAGATTGCGTTTTCTAATGAGTTATATATCGATAGAGATGATTTTATTTTAGAAAAGCCAAACAAACATTGGAAACGCCTAGCGAAGGATGTAGAGGTTCGTTTATTTGGAGCATATTTCATCAAATGTAATGATGTAGTATATGATGAAAATGGGAATATTATTGAATTATTATGTACATATGATGTAAATACCAAGAGTGGAAGCGGATTTAATGAAAGAAAACCAAATGGGACAATTCATTATGTTGAAGCAAAAACTGCTCAAAAAGCATTATTCTTGCAATTTGAACCACTAATATTAGATAATAATGATGAGGAGTTAAGCTTTTTAGAACGCGTAAATCCAAATTCATATAAAGAGACATACGGATATGTTGAAGAATCATTAAAGGATGCAAAGCCAAATGATAAATTTCAGTTTTTAAGAACTGGATACTATCAAACAGATTATGATTCAAAACCAGGTTCATTGATTTTTAACTGCATTACAGCTTTAAAATCATCAGTTAAATAAGTATATATCTTTTTATTAAACAAATAATAAAAGAGGTGATGGTTATGAAGGGCTTTATTCATTCATTTGAATCGTTTGGGACGGTGGATGGACCGGGAATTAGATTTGTGGTCTTTATGCAAGGATGTCCATTACGATGTGCCTATTGTCATAACCCGGATACATGGGAATATAAGCAAGGTGTAGCATATGAACCAATGGATGTTTATAACCAAGTAATTAAGTATAAGAATTATTATGGAAAAACTGGTGGTGTAACTTTTTCTGGTGGTGAGCCATTAGTTCAAATTGAGTTTATTATTGAATGCTTAAAACTGTTAAAAAAAGATGGTATTCACACGGCCATTGATACATCAGGGATTACATTTAATAGTAATAATTTAGAAAAATTTGATGAACTAATAAAATACGTTGATTTGTTTTTATTAGATATCAAGCATATAAATAATGATGAGCATTTAAAGCTAACATCTAAGGAAAACAAAAATGTTTTAGAGTTTGCTAAATATTTAAGCGATAATAAAAAGGATGTATGGATTAGGCATGTGCTATTACCTAATATTAATGAAGAGTATTTATATGAATTAAGAGAGTTTATTGATTTATTAGATAATGTAAAAAAGATTGAGATTTTACCTTATCATACAATGGGAATTCCAAAGTATAGAAATTTAGGAATCAAATATGCGTTAGAAGGTGTGGCTCCGCCAACTAAAGAAGAGGTAAATAAAGCAAAAGAGATTTTAGGAGTGAAGTAGATGGAACTAATGCTAGTCAGTGGGAATGGTTGTGCTAGTTGTGTTAGTATGCTAGATATTGCATCTAATCTTGCTAAAAAACATAATCTAGATTTTATTCATCATGAGCTAGAGGATGATGATAAGATAGTGGAAAAATATGGAATAAATAAGGTTCCATCAGTATTATTGACTGATGGAGATAAGCTAATAGCAATGGTTGGAGGATTTCAACCATATGAAATTTTAGATATGTGGATTGATTATAAAATAAATGAGTAAATTATTTGCGTTATAATTTTATGTTTGTTATAATCTAATCGCAGTGCAGTAAAGAAAGGAAAATAATTATGTTTAAGGAATGGGAAGGCTTTAAGCCTGGTAAATGGGACAAAGAGATTTGCGTCCGTGATTTTATCGTTAGAAACTACACTTTATATGAAGGAGACGATTCTTTCTTAGAAGGACCAACTGAAGCGACAATTAAGCTTTGGGATCAGGTTGCAGAATTAAATAAAAAGGAAAGAGAATCTGGAGGAGTATTAAAAGCTGAGACTAAAATTGTTTCAACTCTTACAAGCTATGGTCCTGGATATTTAAATAAGGATTTAGAACAAATTGTTGGTTTCCAAACAGATGAGCCTTTTAAAAGAGCATTACAACCATTCGGTGGTATTAAGATGAGTGAAGGAGCTTTAAAGGCTTATGGATATGAGATTGATCCTGAGGTTAAACGCATTTTCACTGAATATAGAAAAACACACAATCAAGGGGTTTTCGATGCTTATACGCCAGAGATGAGAACAGCTAGAAGCTGTGCGATTATCACTGGACTTCCTGATGCCTATGGGCGTGGTAGAATCGTTGGAGATTATCGTCGCGTAGCTTTATATGGTGTTGATTTTTTAATTGAGGATAAAAGAAATGTGTTAAATACTTTAGGTGGTTCAATGACTGCTGAGCGTATTAGAGATCGTGAAGAGGTTAGTGAACAAATAAAGGCTTTAGAAGGTTTAAAGAAGATGGCGGCTTTATATGGTTGTGATATTTCAAAACCAGCTAATACTGCTAAGGAAGCTGTTCAAGCGGTTTATTTTGGATACCTTGGTGCTGTTAAGGATCAAAACGGAGCAGCGATGAGTATTGGTAGAACATCTACATTCTTAGATATCTATATCCAAAGAGATTTAGAAAGAGGAATTATTACTGAGAAGCAAGCTCAAGAGTTAATTGATCATTATGTTATGAAATTACGTTTAGTTAAGTTTATGCGTACGCCTGAATATAATGAGCTATTTAGTGGAGATCCAACATGGGTTACTGAAAGTATCGGTGGTTTAACACAAGATGGTGTGCCTCTAGTTACTAAGAACTCATTCCGTATTTTACATACATTAAAGAATTTAGGACCTGCACCAGAACCAAATCTTACGGTTTTGTGGAGTACAAAACTTCCTATCAACTTTAAGAGATTCTGTGCTAAGACTTCAATTGAAACTTCATCAATTCAATATGAAAATGATGATTTAATGCGTCCTGAAATGGGCGATGATTATTGCATTGCATGTTGCGTAAGCTGTATGCGTGTTGGAAAAGATATGCAATTCTTTGGAGCAAGAGCTAACCTTGCTAAATGTCTACTATATGCGATTAATGGTGGAGTTGATGAAAAGAAAAAGATTCAAGTTTCACCACGCTATGAGCCAATTACAAGCGAGTATCTAGATTATGATGAAGTTATGGCAAAATATAATCAAATGATGGATTGGCTAGCAAGATTATATGTTAACACATTAAATGTAATTCACTATATGCATGATAAATATTCATATGAAGCATTAGAAATGGCTTTACATGATCAAGATGTTAGAAGATTCTTTGCGACTGGTGTTGCCGGATTATCTTGTGTTGCGGATTCTCTTTCAGCAATTAAATATGCTAAGGTTAAAGCAATTAGAGACGAAGATGGAATTGCGGTAGATTACGAAATTGAAGGAGATTATCCAAAATTTGGAAACAATGACGATCGTGTAGATCAAATTGCAGCGGATTTAGTTAAAAACTTTATGAATAAGATCAAGAAACATCGTACATATCGTAACGGTGTTCATTCAATGAGTATTCTTACAATTACATCAAATGTCGTATATGGTAAGAAAACTGGTAATACTCCAGATGGTAGAAAATCTGGTGAGCCATTTGCACCAGGGGCAAACCCAATGCATGGTAGAGATTCAAGTGGAGCATTAGCATCTTTAGAGAGTGTTGCAAAGATTCCATATGAGCATGCCCGTGATGGTATTTCCAATACATTTAGTATTGTTCCAGATTCTTTAGGAAAGGATGAATAATATGTCAAAAGTTGATAATTTAGTAGCGATGATTGATGGATATACACAAGCAGGAGGGCATCATTTAAATGTTAATGTTTTTGATAGAGAAACATTACTTGATGCACAAGCTCATCCTGAAAAATATCCACAATTAACAATTCGTGTTTCAGGATATGCAGTAAATTTTAATAAACTAACAAAAGAACAACAAGATGACGTTATTAAACGTACAATGCACGAAAAAATGTAATGATTTATACCTTCCATTTTGGGAGGTATTTTTTTGAAAAAGGCTTTATAAAGCGGTTACATTTTATTATGTTGCTTATAAATAGCTTAATATAATTGACATTAAAGTGATAAAGTAGTATAATTGTCTATAAATTACGTAAGTAATTTAAGGAGGAAAACATGAAAAAGATAGATAATCAAAATGCAAGATATGAGGTAAATCGCAATTTAGCCCAAATGTTAAAGGGTGGAGTAATTATGGATGTAACTACTCCTGAGCAAGCAAGAATTGCTGAAGAGGCTGGTGCATGTGCAGTAATGGCTTTAGAAAAGATTCCTGCTGATATTAGAAAAGCTGGTGGGGTTGCAAGAATGAGTGATCCAAAATTAATCAAACAAATCCAAAATGCTGTTTCAATTCCAGTTATGGCAAAATGCCGTATTGGGCATTTCGCTGAAGCTCAAATTTTAGAGGCATTAGAAATAGATTATATTGATGAAAGTGAAGTTTTATCACCTGCAGATGATAAATACCACATTGATAAGAATGAATTTAAAGTTCCATTTGTTTGTGGTGCAAAGGATTTAGGAGAGGCATTACGTAGAATTAATGAAGGTGCTGCAATGATTAGAACAAAGGGTGAACCAGGTACCGGTGATGTTGTTCAAGCTGTTCGTCATATGCGTTTAATGCAATCAGAAATTAGAAAAATTTCTTCAATGAGCAAAGATGAATTATATGATATGGCAAAAGAATTAAGAGTTCCATATGATTTAGTATTATATGTTCATGATAATGGCCGCCTTCCAGTTGTAAATTTTGCGGCTGGTGGAGTTGCAACACCTGCTGATGCTGCATTAATGATGCAACTTGGGGCTGAAGGTGTCTTTGTTGGTTCAGGTATCTTTAAATCAGGAGATCCTAAAAAACGTGCTATGGCAATTGTAAAAGCAGTAACTAACTATAACGATCCTAAGGTTTTAGCTGAAATCTCTGAAGATTTAGGAGAAGCAATGGTTGGAATTAATGAGGATGAAATTAAGTTATTAATGGCTGAAAGAGGAAAATAATGAGAATTGCAGTTTTAGCATTACAAGGTGCGTTCATTGAGCATGAGCAAATCCTTGAGGAACTAGGGGTAGAATGCTTTGAAATTAGACAAAAAAAAGACGCTCTAGTTGATTTTGATGGTTTGATTATTCCAGGTGGTGAAAGCACAACTCAAGGTAAATTGCTTCATGAACTGGATATTTATGATGTGCTTAAATCAAAGATTGAAGCAGGAATGCCAGTTTTTGGAACATGCGCTGGGTTAATTTTGTTAGCTGAAAAAATTGCTAATGATGATCGTAAGCATTTTGGTACAATGAAAATAGAAGTTGTTAGAAATGCATATGGAAGACAATTAGGAAGCTTTGATATCTGTGAAAAATTTGATAATAAAGATATTCCGATGGTTTTTATTAGAGCTCCATATATTAAAAGTGTTGATAGTAGCTGTGAGATTTTAGCTGTTGTTGATGGGAAAATAGTAGCCGCAAGAGATAAAAATCATTTAGTCACTTCATTTCACCCAGAGCTTACAAGCGACACTACTGTTCACGAGTATTTCATTTCCATGGTTAATGAATATTTAAATAATAAAAGAGGATAGTTATGCGAAAAAATTTTGGCCCTAAGCCGTATGTTTATCCGCAACCAGTTTTTATCCTTGGAACTTATGATGAGAATGGGATTCCTAATGCGATGAATGCTGCATGGGGTGGATTATATGACGATGATAAAGTTTTTATATGCTTAAGTGAACATAAAACAACAAAGAATATTCTTAAAAACAAAGCTTTTACGGTAAGCGTTGCGGACCTGCCACATTTAAAACAAGCTGATTATGTTGGAATGGTTTCTGGAAATAAGGTTAAAGATAAAGTAGAAAGATGTGGACTTACTCCTGTTAAATCAGATTTTATTAATGCGCCTTTATTTTTAGAATTTCCAATTTGTATTGAATGTATGTTAGAAGAAGAGTTAAGCGTTGGAGTGGTTGGAAAGATTATTAATGTAAACATTGATGAGTCTGTTCTAGATGAAAATGATAAAGTTGATCCTCAAAAGCTTCAAGCAATATCTTATGATATTATGAATCATAATTACTTATTGGTTTCTAAGATTGCTGGTAAGGCGTTTAATAAAGAAACAATTAAAGAATTCAATAAATAAAATATATATATGAATTGCGCACTGAAAGTCATTTGATTTTCAGTGTTTTTTTTTACTTAATGTAAAATCTTAATATTAAAAATAGAGATTAAAACTAACTATTTTATTTGTTAGGTTTTAAAAAACTAAACAAAAAAATATAAAAAAATAAAATCTAGTATTGAAAACTAGATGAAATAATGTTAATATAATATCGTAAGGTGGTGATGATATGGAAAATAGTTTAAAAATTGAAGAAAATGTTGAACGCCCACAAAGCATATTAGAAGAAATAGGTAATGCAGTAACTCATGGGTTAGGTTTCATATTTGGAATTGTGGCATTCATTTTATTACTGGTTAAATCAAATACCTTAGAAGATTACTTAGGCGCATTCTTCTTTGGAATTAGCATTATGGTTTTGTATTTAATGAGTTGTCTATATCATTCATTTAAAAATGGCTCAAAAGTTAAAAAAGTCTTTAGGATTTTTGATCATACATCAATATATATTTTAATCGGTGGGACATTCGCACCAATTCTGTTATGTGAGATTGGTGGGAAATTTGGTTGGTTATTCTTTTACATTCAATGGGGAATAATACTTATTGGAATGATTTTAAAAATTATTAATATAAACAGATTTAAAGCATTTCATATGATTATGTATTTGCTTCTTGGATGGAGCGGATTGATGTTTATGCCATCATTATTATGCGAAAATACTCCGCTATTTTGGTTAATACTTTCTGGTGGAATTACTTATAGTGCGGGAATTATATTTTTTGCCTTTGATTATAAAGCGTTCCATTTCATTTGGCATTTCTTTGTAATCTTTGGGACAGTGCTACATTTTATTGGAATCTATGGGTTCATTTATTAAGGAGGGTTTTATATGGATAAAACAATGAAAAAGGAATTAGGTATTGTTGGTTTGATTTTTGTATTATTAATGTTTTTTGAAGGATATTATTTCGGTAATGTCATTAATTTAAACAAGGATCTAGGTATTTTTATAAGTATATTTGGCTGTTTGTTTTTAATAATGTTTTTGATAGCTTATATCATTGTTAATAATAGAATCAAAATGCTTGACAATAAAGAAATATTAATTGAAAATTATACTTTAAAAAACGAGTATAATATAATTAAAACAAACGACAAGTATTATTTATTAGAAGATGATCAGGTTATAATTCGTGCTCCAAAGGAAATGGTGATTGTTCATAATGGTGTTGCTAGCTTAGATTATAATGGGAAGATAATAATTAACATGAATTTGAATTTGAAATATAAAACAAAGCTTTTAATTGATTATAATGATGCTAGTGGGTTTTATATTAGTAGATAAATTGCTTGAAATTTTCAAGCAATTTTTTTATAAAAAAATGTAATATATTATTATATATGATATAATAAATGCAGGTGAATTTTCATGAGTAAATTGTTAGAAAAATTAAATGATTCT
Organism: Anaeroplasmataceae bacterium; assembly: GCA_016294165.1. Classification (GTDB taxonomy): domain Bacteria; phylum Bacillota_I; class Bacilli_A; order Acholeplasmatales; family JAEDCM01; genus JAEDCM01. Next base: position 12,092 of record JAEDCM010000014.1, on the reverse strand, counting down.
CAAAAAGAAGCGGTTGAGTCTTTAAGTGGGCCAGTTATGGTAATTGCGGGTGCTGGTTCAGGAAAGACAAGGGTTTTAACGCATAGATTAGCATATCTAGTTGAGTGTGGTGTTGATTCAGAAAACATTTTAGCGGTTACCTTCACTAATAAAGCCGCAAGCGAGATGAAGGAAAGAATCAGTTCTTTAATTGATACTGAGGTTTTGTCTTGGGTGATGACATTTCATTCAATGTGTGCGAGAATTTTAAGAAGACATGCCAATATTCTTGGATATAATCGTTCATTCGATATTTTAGATGACGATGATTCATTAAAAGTTCTGAAGGAAGTAATGAAGGGATTGAACCTTAATACTAAGGATTATAATCCCAAAATGTATCGCAACTTAATATCCGCCAAAAAGAATGGCAAAGATATAAAAATGGATATTGTTGAGGAACAATTGTTTGAAAATGTTTATTTTAATTATAATGAAAGCTTAAAAAGAGAGAACCTAATGGATTTTGATGATTTATTAGTTCTAACCGTTAAGTTATTTGAAGAAAATATCGATATATTAGAATACTATCAAGAAAAATTTAGATATATTATGATTGATGAATTTCAGGATACCAATAATATTCAATTTAGATTAGTATTATTATTAGGAAGTAAATACAAAAATGTATTTATTGTTGGGGATGAAGATCAATCGATTTACTCATTTAGAGGTGCTAATATTGGTAATATTAGATCGTTTATTAAACATTTCAATCCTAAAAAAATTGTCTTAGATATTAACTATCGTAGTACGCAAAATATTTTAAATGTAGCCAATTCTTTAATTGATAAAAATCAATCAAGGATAAAAAAAGATTTAAAAAGTATCAATAATAATGGAAGCTTGATTGTTTATAAGAATCTTGAAAGTGCATACGAGGAAGAGATGTTTATTGTTAGAACAATTGACGAATTAAGAAGGCAAGGATATAAATATAGTGATATAGCGATATTGTATCGTAATAATTCGTTAAGCCGTTCAATTGAAGAAACATTTTTAAAGTTAAGAGTTCCATATAAAATATTTGGTGGTATTTCTTTCTTTGGAAGAAAAGAAATCAAAGATATGTTAGCATATTTGAAACTAATGATTGATGTGGATAATGTCTGGGCTTTTAAACGTGTTATTAATGTTCCAAAAAGAGGTGTTGGTAATGCAACTGTTGAGAAAATCATGGACTGTGTAAACAATGGAATGAGCCTTAGTAAAGCCATTATATCAACTAACATTCCTAAAGTTGTGGAGTTCAGGAATATGATTGTTAGACTTTCTCAAATGCTTGAGAAGATGCCAATCACTAGTTATGTGGATACCTTGTTAAGTGAAACAGGATATAAAAAAATGCTTGAGGAAGAGGATGATGAGGAACGCTTAGACAACATCAAGGAGCTTAAATCTGTTTTAGCGGAATCAGAGGAGAATTATGAAGGAATGCCTTTTGAAAAGTTAAGAGAAACGATGGATTATTTATCGTTACGAACAGATAAGGATGATGTGGTCAAGGGTGATGATTGTGTTAATATGATGACTTATCATCAAGCTAAGGGTTTAGAGTTTAAGGTCGTTTTTATGATGGCATTAGAGGATGGAATATTCCCACGTAATCTATTTGATAATAGTGATATTGAAGAGGAAAGACGTGTGGCTTATGTGGGTATAACTCGTGCTAAGGAGGTATTGTATTTATCAAGTGCTAAGTCACGAAGATTATATGGTCAGTTAACCTTTGCCAAACCATCAATGTTTATTAGAGAAATTGATTCAAAATTATTTAAAGGATATAAGCCACAAAAACCAGCATTTAATTCAAAAATCATCTTTGATCAAATGGAGAAAAATGATATTACGTATAAAGCTGGTGATAAGATTAATCATCAAGCCTTTGGGGATGGAGTTGTGGTATCAGTTGATGGAGATTTCATAACTGTTGCCTTTGGTGTAGCCTATGGAATAAAAAAATTATTAGCTAAGCATCCGTCAATTAGAAAGTTATAACTATTATGATAAATCGTATCTTAGATGATACGGTTTTTTTGTATTTTTCTTTATAAGAAAACATTTTTTTGTTATAATAATTAAAGGAGTGATGTAGATATGGAAATTAAAGAAAGATATATGAATTTGATTAAAGAAATTGAATTATGTAATTATCAATACTACACATTAGATAATCCAACGATTTCGGATTATGAATATGATCGTTTGATGAAAGAATTAATTGAAATTGAGGAAAAATATCCAGAAATTAAGATTAATAATTCTCCTACATCACGCATAGGTGGTAAGGTTTTAGATAAGTTTAATAAAGTTCGTCATGAAAAGCCAATGATGTCCTTAGCTAATGCTTTTAATAATGAGGATTTATATAAATTTGATGAAAGAATCAAAAAAGAAGTTGATGATGTTAGCTATACTTGTGAATTAAAGATTGATGGATTATCAGTTTCTATTAAATATGATAATGGGCATTATGTTTCAGCGGCTACTCGTGGTGATGGAGTAATTGGAGAAGATATTACAGAGAATGTTAAAACTATTAAATCTGTACCAATGATTATTAAGGATGAAAAAAGCGTTGAGGTTCGCGGAGAAATCTATATGCCTAAGAAGAGCTTTTTAGCTTTGAATGAAGAAAGAATTGAAGCCTTTGAAGAGCCTTTCGCTAATCCAAGAAATGCGGCTGCTGGATCAATTAGACAACTTGATAGTCGAATTACTGCCAAAAGAAATCTTGATACATTTATTTATACATTGGTTTCTGATGATGACTTTAATTTACAAGAGGACGCTTTAAATCATATGAGAGATTTAGGATTTAAGGTTAATAATTTATACCGTCATTGTAAAAATATTGAAGAGGTTATTTCATATATTGAGGAACAAACCTTAAATCGTGATAGTTTGCCATATGATATTGATGGAATCGTTATTAAGGTTAACGAATTATATAATTATGAAAAAATTGGTTATACTGCAAAATATCCTAAGTGGGCCATTGCTTATAAGTTCCCACCTGTGAGTGTTGAAACTAAATTAAAAGATATTATTTTTCAAGTTGGACGCACTGGGAATATCACACCCGTAGCGGTATTGGACAGTGTATTAGTTCAAGGAAGTGTTATATCAAGAGCCACATTGCACAATGAGGATTATATCAAAAGCCGTGATATTCGCGTTGGAGATATCGTCAAATTGCGTAAGGCTGGCGATGTCATTCCGGAAGTTTATGAAGTTAATTTTTCTAAAAGAAATGGTGATTTAAAGCCGTTTTCAATGATTGATAGATGCCCAAAATGCGGAAGCTTATTAGTAAGAAAAGAGGATGAAGCAGACTATTATTGTCTTAATTTATCATGTGAAGAGCGAATCGTTAATGGATTGATTCACTTTGTCAGCCGTAAGGCAATGAATATCGATACCTTGGGGGACAAAATTATTATCCAATTATATGAAAATGGATTTGTTAAAGATATTAGGGATTTATATAAACTATATCAATATAGAGATGAGCTTATTAATTTAGATCGTATGGGAGTAAAGAAGGTTGAGAATATTTTAGAATCCATTGAGATTTCTAAAAACAGACCTTTAGATTGTTTCTTGTTTGGTTTAGGTATTAGACATGTTGGAAGTAAGGTTTCAAAAATCATCTGTGATAGTTTACTTACAATAGAAAATATAATGAATGCTAGTTTTGATGAGCTAAATTGTATTTCTGATTGTGGAGAAGCTATAGCCTTAAGTGTTAGTGAGTATTTTAAGGATGAAAAAAATCGTGAAATGATTTCTGAACTTCAAAGCCTAGGAGTAAAAATGGATTATAATAAAGTCACAATTACAGAAGGTCCATTTTTAGATAAGATTGTGGTATTGACTGGGAATCTTGAAAGATATACTCGTGATGAGGCTAAGTCTATTATTGAATCTCTTGGTGGAAACTGCACATCAAGTGTTAGTAAAAAAACGGATTTAGTTTTAGCAGGAAGCAAGGCAGGAAGTAAATTAGATAAAGCACTTGCTTTAGGAATTAGAGTTATAAATGAGGAAGAATTTATTAAATTAATTGGTGAATAGAATATGGATAAAATTATTATTAAGGGTGCTCGTGAGAATAATTTAAAGAATATTAATATTGAGCTTCCAAAAAACAAGTTAATAGTTATGACTGGTCTTTCAGGATCAGGGAAAAGTACTTTAGCTTTTGATACAATTTATCAGGAGGGACAAAGAAGATATGTGGAAAGTTTGTCTAGCTATGCTAGGCAGTTTTTGGGTGGATTAAAAAAACCTGATGTTGATTTGATTGAAGGATTATCTCCATCAATCAGTATTGATCAAAAAACAACATCTAATAATCCACGCAGTACAGTTGGAACAGTTACGGAAATTTATGATTATTTACGTATCTTATTTGCGAGAATTGGAGTTCCGCATTGTCCAACTCATAAAATCCCAATTGAAAGTGTTTCTATTGATGAAATGATTAATCAAGTTTTAAATTTGGAAATTGGTACAAAAATTCAAGTATTAGCACCGATTGTGACTAATCAAAAGGGAACGTTTAAAGATCTTTTGGAAGAAAAAATTAAAGAAGGATATGTTAGAGCTAAAATTGATGGAGAGATTGTAGATTTACCTTTAGAAAATGAATTAGAAAAGAATAAGAAGCACAATATAAGTTTAATTGTTGATCGTATTATCATTAGGGATAATGTTCGTTCAAGACTATATGAGGCTTTAGAAACGGGAACAAGATTAGCAGATGGAAAGGTCATTGTGGATATCATTGGAGATAAAGAGGTTTTATATAATTCTAAATGCTCATGCATAAAATGTGGCTTTAGTATGCCTAATTTAGAGCCTGCTTTGTTTTCTTTTAATTCGCCATTAGGATCATGCCCTGCTTGTCATGGATTAGGAACTAAAATGCAATTAAGCGAGGATTTAGTTGTTGATTATAGTAAATCATTAAATGATGGAGCAATCATTCCATTGAAGAATACTGATGATGGTAATATTCAAAACATGATGGTTGAAACAGTTTGTCGTCATTTTGATATTGATATGAATATTCCTTTTGGAGACGTTGAAAGGAAAAAACAAGAGATTATTCTTTTTGGAACAAAGGAAATGATTCATTATAAATTTAAAACAAATGGTGGAAGAACTATTGAAAAAACTGATGGTTTTGAAGGGCTAATGACTAATCTTGAAAGAAGGTATTTTGAAACTTCGAGTCAATGGATTCATGATTGGTTAGATAATTATATGGTGGAATTAGATTGCCCTGTTTGTCAGGGGAAAAGGCTAACTGAAGAGGTTTTATCAGTGTTAATCAGTGGGAAAAATATCTTTGATTTTACGGATATGTCATTAAAAGATTTATATAACTTTATTAACAATTTAAAACTAGATGAAGAGAAAAAGCAAATATCAAAGCTTGCGATTGATGAGATTTCATCAAGATTAAGTTTTCTATTAGACGTTGGGTTAGAGTATTTAACCTTATCTAGAAAGGCAGGAACCTTATCTGGAGGTGAAGCCCAAAGAATTCGCCTTGCGACACAAATTGGCTCAATGCTTACAGGCGTTTTATATGTTTTAGATGAACCTTCAATTGGATTACATCAAAAGGATAATGAAAAGCTAATTAATTCATTGGAGAAGATGCGAGATTTAGGTAATACCTTAATTGTTGTGGAGCATGATGATGAAATTATGCGTAGATCAGATTATTTGGTAGATATTGGACCAGGTGCAGGTATTCATGGTGGAAATATAGTAGCATCGGGAACTGCTCAAGAGGTGATGGATAATCCTAATAGTATAACTGGTCAATACTTAAGTGGGAAACTTAAAATTGATGTTCCTAAAACAAGAAGAAAACCAAATGGTAAGTATATTAGAATTAAAGGTGCAAAGGAAAATAATCTAAAGAATATTGATGTTGATATTCCATTAGGAATGCTTGTATGTGTTACTGGTGTTAGTGGAAGCGGAAAGTCAAGCTTAGTTAATGAGGTTTTATATAAGGGAATCGCCACAAATCTTTATAAGCTTAAAGAAAAACCAGGCGATTTTGATGAAATTAAATCAGATTTAGAAATTGACAAGATTATTGATATTTCGCAATCACCAATTGGAAGAACTCCAAGAAGCAATCCAGCAACCTATACTGGAGTGTTTGATGATATTCGTGATTTATTTAGTCAAACCAATGGTGCTAAGGTTAGAGGATATTCAAAAGGAAGGTTCTCCTTCAATGTCCGTGGTGGACGCTGTGAGGCGTGCTGTGGAGATGGTGTAAAGCGCATATCTATGCAATTTCTTCCGGATGTTTATGTTAATTGTAGTGTATGTAATGGAACACGTTATAATTCAGACACTTTGGATATTAAATACAAAGGAAAGAATATTGCAGAAGTACTAAATATGACGATATCTGATGCATTAGAATTTTTCTATAATATTCCAAAGATTGCCTCTAAATTGCAAACTCTGTGTGATGTTGGATTAGGATATATTACTTTAGGACAATCAGCCACAACCTTATCTGGAGGAGAAGCTCAAAGAGTTAAATTAGCTAGTGAACTTCAAAAAAGAATCACCAATAAAACTCTCTACATTTTAGATGAACCGACAACAGGATTGCATGTGGATGATGTTAAACGATTAATTGCGGTTATTGAGCGTATTGTGGATAATGGTGGAAGCGTTGTGGTTATTGAACATAATTTAGATGTTATAAAGGTCAGTGATTACATTATTGATTTAGGGCCAAATGGCGGTGAAGGTGGAGGTCAAATCATTGGTATTGGTACACCTGAGGAGCTAAGCAAAAATATAAATAGTTATACTGGACAATACTTAAAGAAAATATTAAATTAATACTGCATAAAAAATACTTATTATATTTAAAATATAATGAGTTATTTTTTTTATTTTCAATATATGTTATAATTAGAAGGTGGAATAATGCAGTTTTTTTTAATTGTTGTTTTAGTTTATATCTTAAATAGCTTCATTGATAAACTAGAAATGTTTTTTTATGGAAATATCTTATTAGTAAAAATTAGTTTATTTTTATGTATTGTTTCATTATTTTATTTTAAAAAAACATTTAAATATTTATACATAGTTTTTTTAGGAATTGTATTATTTTTAAGAGATAAAGGAATTAATGGATATTCAAGACCGCTTTATTTTAAGGAATGGATTAAAATTATTTTTAAAAATAAGGTTGTTTTTGTAAATGTAATAGGCAATATTTTAATGTTTATTCCATTAGGCTATATGCTGGATGGAAAAATGTTTACCCTTAAGTCGTTACTATTAGTGGCAGCGATTGAAGTAGCCCAGTATCTTCTAAAGATTGGAATATTTGATTATATAGATATGGGCTTAAATTTGATGGGATTAATTATTGGAAAGATTATAGAGGTGCTTTATGAAGGAAGACAAAGATATCGAAGAGAAGATTGAAGAAAAAATTGAGAATATTAAAAATGGCAAGGCTAGTGATGAAGAAATACTAGAGTTCGTTAATGAGGCTAAGGAAGGATATAAAAGTGCTGCTAAGAGTAAGGGCATTATTAAGGTGATGATGGGGTTTTTAGTTCATCCTAATTCCTTAGTGCATTTATTAATAACTTTTGTTATGAACGTGTCACTTGTTTTGGCAATTGAAGGATTTTTTGATCTGATTGAATACAATGAAATTGGGAATTTGTTAATAGCTGCATCATTATTTACAGTCTATGAGTTTATATTAAAAATGTTTATATTAACATTTGCGATAAAAATAGCTTTTATGACGATGGGATTAATATTTATTGCTTCGCATGTTAGCGGATTTTTACTTTTAGATTTTTTCTATAAAGGCTTTAGCTTTGTAAGTACACCATCATTTTTTGTTTTCTTGTTACTATTTAGTGTAGTTAGATTGATATTATCAAGATACATCAGAAGCTATTTTTTAAGATAAAGGAGAATGACAATGAAAGAAAAAATTAAGATTAGTCAATTAGTTAAGGATAATAATTTAGTGGTTTTAGGTGGAGAAAAGGGATTAGACCGTTATATTGAAAAATATGAGTTATCACGTCCTGGTTTTGAGATGGTTGGTTTCTTTGATTTTTTTGAACCATCAAGATTGGTTTTGTTTGGTTCTAAAGAATCAACTTTCTTTAAAGAAAGATTATCACATGATGAACAAGATACCTTTGTGTGCAATCTTTTTGCGAAAAATCCACCAGCATTAGTATTTTCTTGCCATGTGGATGTACCAGAAATATTTATTAGAAAAAGTGATAAATTCAATGTTCCAGTTTTAAAGAGTAATTTAGTCACAACCGCAACATCAAGTAAGCTTTATGGATATTTGATTGAAAGATTAGCAGAAAGAATTTCTGTTCATGGTGTATTGGTAGATATTCATGGATTAGGTACTCTAATCATTGGAAAAAGTGGAATTGGTAAGAGTGAGGTAGCGATGGAATTAATTAAAAGAGGACATCGTTTAGTTAGTGATGATCGTGTTGATATTTTTGAAAGAGAGGTAGGAACAGTCATCGGTAAGGCTCCAAAATTATTAGAAAAATACATGGAAATCCGAGGAATTGGGGTTGTAAATGTTACATCCTTATTTGGAGTATCAGCTTATCGTGAAAGCAAAAAAATTAGATTTGTTGTGGAATTAGAAAAGTGGGAAGCAGGAAAGAATTATGATCGAATTGGTTTAGAAAAGAATACAACTAAGTTCTTTAACACCGAGATTCCAAAGATTGTTTTACCAGTTGCTCCTGGGCGTAATATTGCATCATTAGTTGAATCAGCTGCCATGAATGAGAGATTAAAATATATGGGATATAATTCCGCAGAAATCTTTGTTGAGTCATTACATCAAAAGATAAATGAAAGTGAGGATAACTAATGTATTGGACTTATAATGGTAAGGGTAATGATTATTTAGCTAATGGTTTTGGTTTTAATCTGTTTGGTTTTAATTTAGAAATAAAATTTTATGCAATATGCATTTTAATTGGAATTATGGTTGCCGTATATGTGGGAATTCGTGAGGCAAAAAAATTAGGAGTTAATCCGGATATTGTTTTTAATGGGGCAATAATTGGAGTTGTTGTTTCAATCATCGGCGCAAGACTATATTATGTTATCTTTGAATGGGATTATTATAAAAATGATTTACTATCAATTTTTAAAATCAATGAAGGTGGATTAGCTATTCATGGTGGGATTATCGCTGCTTTGATCTTTGTATATTTTTATACGAAATATACGAAAATTAGTCTTATTAAAACTATGGATTATGTAGCACCATCATTTTTGATTGGACAAATTTTTGGAAGATGGGGGAACTTCTTTAATCAAGAGGCCCATGGTGGAAAGGTAAGTGTAAATTTTTTAAAAAATACCTTACATTTACCAGATTTTATTGTGAATAATATGTATTTTAGTGATGGCCTAAGCAGTGATTTATATTATTGGCATCCAACCTTCTTATATGAAAGTCTTTGGAATCTTGCTGGTTTAATTGCTATGCTTATTGTAAGAAGAAAAAAGGTTTTAAAACTTGGTGATTTAATGCCAATTTATTTAATATGGTATTCAATTGGTAGATTCTTTATTGAAGGAATGCGTACTGATTCTTTAATGATTGGTTCTTTAAAGCAAAATCAGGTTATTTCAATTATTTTGATCATTGTTGGAGTTGCTTTATTAATTCTTAAACGTATTTTTATGAAGGATTTAGACTATTATGTGAATTATTTTGTGGAAGAGGAGAATATTGATGAAGAGCCTTCTGTTTGATTTAGATGGAACATTAATTAATACTAATGAGTTAATATTTAAATCATTTATTCATACCTTTAAAATTTTTTTTAAAGATTATGAACTATCTAATGAGGAACTGATATCCTTTTGTGGACCAACGCTAGAATATACTTTTAGTAGGTATGAGAGCGATCATGATATGGTTTTAAAAATGATCGATACATATGCCGAGTGGAATATTAAACATCACGATGAATATGTGACTATTTTTGCAAATGTAAAGGAAACTTTAGATATTTTAAAGACTAAGGGATATAAGATGGGAATTGTTTCATCGAAAAGAAGACCAGTTGTTTTAATGGGATTACGATTGTTTGATTTAGAAAAGTATTTTGAGGTTATTTTAACAGCTGAGGATGTTAAGAAGCATAAGCCTGATCCGGAGATTGTTAACAAGGCATTATCAGCTTTAGATAGTGATGATTCAATAATAATTGGTGATAATGTCAGCGATTTAATGGCTGGAAGGAATGCTAATATTAAAACATGTGGAGTTAATTGGTCTTTAAAGGCTAAGGATTTACAAGCATTTAAACCCGATTATTTTATTTATGATATGATGGAACTATTAAGTATAGTGGAGTGATTAACTATTATTAATCAAGTATAAATTTAAACTTTTTTAATAAAGTTAATTAAACCAAGACTAAAAATCCTCAAATATATGATTTTTAAAAATCTTTGAGGATTGTAGTTTATTCCAAAATAAATATCGCCGCATATTTATTTTACAAGTTTAGGATCAAAATCTTTATTGTGTTTCTCAAGATAGAATATGGTATTAATTAATCTTCTAGCAACATGAGATAAAGCTACTCTGTGGTCTTTACCTTCGTTTCTTTTCTTCCAATAGAAATCAGAGATTGCTGGGTTATGAACATAAAATGTTTCTGCAGAATTCATTAAATACTTTCTTAAGTATGATGAACCATGCTTAACCATTTTACCATTACCTATCTTTTCACCAGAATCATTTTTGCTTGGTTCTAGACCAGCGAAAGCTTGAATTTGAGCTGGAGTTTTGAACTTGTCCATATTAGTAAGTTCGGAAAGAATTCCAGCAGCTGTAATCATACCTACACCTTTAATAGTATGGATATGACAATTAAGGGAATTATAAATCTCTATGATTTTAGTTTCCATTTCTTCAATTTGATTGTCAAGATAAAGATATATGTCTAATGAAGTTTTTAAAGCATATTCTAAAGCTTGAGATGAATTTCCAATGGTATTCTTAGCAGCATCTTTAATTTGACATGTCTTTTGATAAGAAATAGGAGATTTTAGTTCGCTTTTCATCTTACTGTATTTCTCTAAATTTAGTTTAGACATCTTTGCCGGAGTCGTATAGTGAGTTAAAAGATAAAATGCAGACTTATTTAAACCATTTTCAAATAATGGCTTAAATTCAGGGAATATTTGGTCAAGATAGCTAGTTATTTGATTTATGTATCTAGTTCTATCAGTAATTAAAGTTTCTCTAAGTCTACATAATGACTTTAGATTATTTATGTGGTAAAATGAATTCACATAGGGTTTGTAATCTATAGTCATTAAATATTTGGCTATCATATGAGCATCTTTCTTATCTGTTTTAGTTTTACGTAGAGTTTGTCCGGCAACAAACTTATGAACTAAAAGAGGATTGAACTCAACATAGTCAAAACCATTAGCTTCTAGCATGAGCTTCAGATTAAAATGATAATGGCCTGTAGATTCAAATCCTATTTTTATTTGTCCTTTAGGTTTTAATCCCTTAAGGATAGATAAAAGGACATCAAATCCAGCCTTATCGTTTTTAAAAGAGAAAGAATCTCTTATAACACAACCTGAATCATCGGCAATGAAGCAGTCGTGTTTATACTTGGCAATATCTATGCCAACATAGAAAGTCATAGTATGGCACCTCCAAAAATAAATATTTGTGCACTTGGTCATCCACAGGAAGTTCTCTAATCATTTATTCACGTTCATCATGAAAGGTCATTTAAGCCTTAATTAACCGAATCAAAATTAGAAAAAAGACTGTGGTAATAATCACTCCCAAAAGGTCAGTAGAACTGCCTTAACAAAACAGAAAAGGATCCACAGTGCATTTATATTATAACATCTATTTACTAGATGAAATAACCTATTAAACTAGGAAAGGAGAAATAATCAATAAAGATATCAAACCTATCTAAATTGATTATACGTGA
>JAEDCM010000063.1 GCA_016294165.1 Anaeroplasmataceae bacterium | reverse complement strand
GTATTGGGCTGGGACAGCCCTGATGGTAGTGGTCAATAGACCATGACATCGATGCCCGGTTAATTATTTGCCGAGTAGTTCACTTAAAACAATAAAATATCATATAGGTAAAACCGATTGATATATATAGTTTTTTTGATATTTCAAATATCATTTTTTGTGGTATAATAATTATCGAGGTGTTATATATGCAAAAAAGAAATTTCAAATTTTCATTAGAGATCTTTCCTCCAAAAAAGGATTCAGATATAAAAACTATTTATGATACTTTAGATGAATTAAAGGATTTAAACCCGGATTTTATTAGTGTTACCTATGGAGCCTTAGGGAGCCTAAATAATAATAAAACTGTTAAAATTGCTTCAGATATTAAAAATCAATATGGAATTGAAAGTGTGGCCCATTTGACTTGTGTCGGCCTTAAAAAAAATGATTGTGATATTATTCTTAATGAGTTAAAGAATAATAATGTTAAAAATATTTTAGCATTAAGAGGCGATTTAGTTCCAGGAATTGAATTAGGCGATTTCAAATATGCTAATGAATTAGTTTCCTATATTAATGAATTTGGTGGGTTTAATGTTTTTGGAGCATGTTATCCTGAAGGACATCTTGAAGCAGCAAGTCTTGATGAGGATATTTATAATCTTAAAAACAAGGTTGATTGTGGTGTTAAATCATTGATAACTCAATTATTCTTCGATAATAAACATTTTTATAAATTTCAAAAAATGGCTTTAGAAAAAGGAATTACAGTTCCAATTGAAGCTGGAATTATGCCTATTACAAATAAAAAACAAATCGAGAAAATGTCTAACACTTGTGGTGCTAGTATTCCCGATTCTGTTCAATTATTATTAGATAAATATGGTGATAATCCAGAACAATTACGTGAGGAAGGAATCAAATATGCGGTTGAACAAATCAAAGATTTAATCAATCATGGTGTATATGGAATTCATTTATATACAATGAATAGCCCTTATATTGCTAAAAAGATTTATGAACAAATAAAACATCTAATGTAGATAATAATTCATCAATGTACATATTGGCTATGTTACTAAGCTTGCGATTAGCGATAGTAATGTAGCCAATTTTTATTATTTCATCACTATCCAAAGGCACAGAAATAATATCTGGATGATTTAGATTTCTGTCAATTAACCCACTACTGATTGTATAACCATTGATTCCAATTATTAAATTAAACAAGGTTGCTCTATCACTTACATTTACTAATTTTTTATGGGTTAAGGTACTTAAAATTTCTTCATTAAAATAATATGAATTGTTCTCTCCTTGGTCAAACTGGAGGCAAGGATAATCGTTTAACTCTTCAATTTTGATAATGCTTTTTTTAGCTAAAGGATTATTTTTAGAAATAAACACATGGGGATTACACTTTATTAATTCTTTAAAAATTAAATTCTTTTCTTTTAATAACTTATTAATAACCTTTTGGTTAAAATCATTAATATAAATAATTCCTAATTCTGAATTATAATTACTTACATCATTAATGATATCTAATGTTTTCGTTTCTTTAATGCTAAATTCATATTCATCAGCGTTAATCTTATTTACAAGATTGATAAATGCTTCAACAGCAAATGAATAATGTTGGGTTGAAATTGAGCATAGTCTTTTTGTGCTACTATTCATATATTTATTTTCAAGTAAGCTATATTGATCAATAACGGCCTTAGCATATGTCACAAAGGTTTCACCTTCACTTGTTAAGGATATTCCCTTAGAATGTCTATATAGTAAGGTAATGTTAAGTTCTTCTTCTAACTCTTTAATCGATTGTGACAAACTGGACTGAGCAATAAAAAGAGCTTTTGCAGCTCTTGAAATAGAGTTATGTTTGACAACTTCCATAAAATAATTCAACTGTTGTAATGTCATTTTATCACATCCTTTTTTCTATTATATCGTAATATAAATAAAATGGATACTATAATATATAAAAAAAAGGAAACCAATAATGTAGTGAACCCACAAAGTTGGACATAATAATTTAATATTGTAATTGAAGAATGG
>JAEDCM010000045.1 GCA_016294165.1 Anaeroplasmataceae bacterium | reverse complement strand
AGAACTTCAGCCTTCCAAGCTGACTGTGTGAGTTCGATTCTCATCGCCCGCTCCAGTAATGAATTTTTATTATGCTTAATTTAAGCATATTTTTTTTGCATTTTTAATAAAAAAAGCACTTTAAATATTGTGTACCCAATAAATTGGACTAATTAATTTAATATTATAATTGTAATAAGGATTGTCGTCTGATATGATACTTCCAAGGTAGACAAAAAAATAATTAAAAGGTTTTATACCATGATAATAGCTAGATTTAGCTATTCTAAAGAACTTTAATAGCTCATTTAATGGATATTTTAGCCTTAGTTCATTAATAGCTATTACTTTTTCTTCGTTTGTCGGTTCTGACGTTGTTGAACTAAGGCTTGGATTTTTTTTAGGCAGTCAATCTCCATTTGTTGTTGATAGGTTTTCTTTCTAAGTTCATTTAACTCTTGACGTTCTTCATCAGTTAAAGGTGCCATAGCTTCATTAGTAGAAGTCTGTTGTTCAATTTTAGAATTCTTTCTTGGTCTCCACATTTTAGTCTTACCCGGCCTTCCTCGATTATCAATAAGACCATTATACCCTAATTTTTCATATTTTGAAATCCATTGCGAAACAACTGTAAAAGAAACATTGATTTCTATCGCTAAAGATGATTTACTTTGTCCTTGATAATATCTATTAATTACAGCCATTTTTTCTTCAATTGTATATTGACGTTGTTCGCTATGTAAAATAGCATTTATGCCGTGCAATTTATAACGTGCAATTAATCGGTATACTGTTGTTTCGTTTAAATCAAATTTGGTTGCTATCCTAGCTCGACCAATTCCTTCATCAATCATTCTTGCAATTTCTAAAATATCTTCCTCTTTTAATTTCATAAAAAAATACCCCTCAAGTCTTTCTAGATTTCTCTAGTCCAACTTAAGGGGTACTCTACAAAAAAGTGCTTTTATAATAAATGAATATTATATTTTTCTAATTCTTTGATATCTTCTTCACTCCAAATTGATGCTTGAACTTCCCCAATATGCATCTTTTCTAAGAAGAATAAACATAAACGAGATTGCCCGATACCTCCACCAATTGTTAAAGGTAATTCTCCATTTAAAATAGCTTGAGAATAAGGATTATTCAATTTATCCTCTTTTTTAAACTTAACTTGCTTCATTAACGATTTTTCATCAACTCTGATTCCCATACTTGACAATTCTAAAGCCATATCCATAACTTCATTATAAACTAAAATATCACCATTTAATTTCCAATCATCATAATCACTAGCTCTACCATCATGGGGCTCATTATTTTTCAATGGCCATCCAATTTGATAAATGAATACCGCCTTATACTCCTTAGTAATGGCATTCTCACGTTCCTTTGGTGTTAGATCTGGATACATTTCTTCTAACTGTTTAGTTGAAACAAAGGTAATATCCTTTGGCAATTTAGTGTTAAATACATTGTACTTTTTATTAATCTTTTTTTCCGTAGTTTGTAATACCTTATAAATCTTTTTTACAATCTTTTTTAAATAGGAATATGTACGATTTTCTCTTAAAATTATTCTCTCCCAATCCCATTGATCCACATAACATGAATGTAGAGCATCAAGTTCTTCATCACGTCTAATAGCATTCATATCAGTATAAAGTCCACTCTCTGGTTGAAAACCATATTTCTTTAATGCGGCTCTCTTCCATTTCGCAAGGGATTGAACAATCTCGACATTTTTACCCAAGTCTAAAACATCAAAAGAAACTGGTCTTTCATATCCATTTAAATTGTCATTTAATCCTGTTTCCGGAAAAACCATTAAAGGTGCTGATACACGTGTTAAATTTAAAGCCTTAGCCAATTCTGCTTCAAATGTATCCTTAACAAATTTAATCGCAACCTCAGTCTCCAATAATGATAATTTTGATACATATCCTTCTTTATATACCATAGTTTTCATAAAAACACCCTCTTCAAACACAAAGATATTATAACATAATAAATTAATACTTTAAATAACTAAATTAAAAAAAACATCAAAAAAAGATAGGATTAACCTATCTTGAAATAAAATATGCACAAATAAATGTATTTTTAATATCACCGCTAAAATATTCTAAATAATCATCACAATCACTAGTGAGTTTGTTTTCCTCATATGATTCATTGCAGTTATAATTATATGCACGATATTTAGAACTATAGTTTTCACTCTTATCAATCATAAATGTATGGATCATATCATCCGCACTTGTTCCATTCCACATTGATAGTATTACATAATAATCATTATCATTGCTCATTATTTTTGCAAATTGTTCATGATAAACAACCATATTATAAGGAATTTCTAGAGCATTTAAAAAACGATTAATTTGATAAGGATTTGCCCCAAAATAACCATTAAACATGCCAATCTCTAAACTCTCAAACATAAAGATAGCATCCGAAAATGAATAATTTAATCCTTTAGCCCTAGCCAAATTATATCCAGCAACTACCTCACATCCAGCATATGATATATCATTAAAATCAAAATACCAATCGCTATAGGCATGTTGGCCATAAACAAAGTCATTCGGTTGCATTTTACTAGAATTTATTTCATAATTCTTTAAATATCTTCTATTAGTTTCTTGATTTTTTAAATCCTCTAAAGCATTACCTTTTTCATAATTGAAACCCCTAATCTCAATACAAGATAAAGCCTTCATAGCGCCATTTATCAAATGATGAAGCAAATTTCCAAAAAGCGAATTTAATTCATTTTTATTCATCATATTAAGTTTTGATAAATAGATTTTCTCATTATTTATTTCAAACAAATAATCACTATTCTCAAAATTACCTACATAGCTTTTTATCAAGTAATTATCTTTATAAACATTTAATAAAACTTCTTTATTATCTTTGGTGATTTGATAAGAAATAGTATCATTAATTTCTACTACTTTATTATCAATCGCATCATAAATAGCATCATTTTTACAATCACCAACAAACAAAATTACAAATAGTAATAATATGTTTACAAGTAATACTCTTCTCATCAAATCCCTCCTTTTAACTACACTTAAATTATAACATTTTTTTTAATAAAAAACCTTAAAACATAAAGTTTCAAGGTTTTATTAATTATTGAACGCTAGCCTCTAGCCATCCTTCTGTAATCTTTGTATATGCTAGTGGGTTATATCTAAACATTGCATCATATTGAGTATATCTAACATAATATGCACTAATATCCTTATAATCTCCCTCAGCACCAGTTAAGACATCATATGCTGCTTGTGAAGGAGTTGTATAACCAACACAAATTGAATTATCTACTAATGATTTTTCTTCCCACATAAAATTAATGAAATTATATGCCATTTCAACATGCTTCGCATTTTTAGGAATAACCATACCATCAACAAACATATTTGTTCCATTTGAAGGTAAATAGAATCCTAAATGTTCATTTTCACTCATTAACCATGCAGCATCACCGCTATAAGCGATTGCAACATCATATTTTGTATCATCTGGATATAACATATAATCTAAGATTTCATCAGTCACAACAGATAATTTACCAGCTTTTTTACCTTTTGAAATGACATTCGCAAGATAATCAGTCGCTGCTTTTATTTCAGCCGCATCCTTAGTATTTTGTGAAATTCCTAATTCTGTAAAGGCAATAAAATATGCATCTCTAGCTGAATTATAGAATCCAATTTCATAGTTTGTATCAGCTAAAATTGCCCAATTTTTTTCTTCTAATACATTTAATTCTACATCTCTTGTATCATATAATAATCCTAAATTACCAAAGAAATATGGAACAGAATATTTTAAGAAATCAAATCCACCCTCCGCATTCTTTAAAGTTTGTAAGCTGTTTCTTAAATCACTAACCATTTTATCTTCACTAAAGTTACTTAGCTTAGTGTAATCTAATTCATATAATTCATCTTCAGCGGCCAATTGTTCAATCATATAATCACTTGGAATAACCAAATCAAATGATTCATTTACAATCATTCTATGTGCTTCCTCATTTGATTCAAATGTTTGGATTTTAACATCAATATCATATTTCTTTTCAAAATCCTTAACTAATCCATTATCAAGATATTCAGTTGGTAAGTAAATTACTAACCCTACCTTTTTACCACAACCTGTTAATACTACTGCAGCCATTGCTACAAGCATCAAAACTAATTTTTTCAATCTTCCTCTTCTCCTTCATTATTCCTAAATTTATCAATAACTATTTTACCAACCACTAATAATAAAATAGTAAAGATAATAATTGATGATAATGCATTTATTTTGGGATATAGTCCACTTCTTAATGCATTTTTAGCCCCATACAAATATATGGAAATATTTGTGGCTGTTGATCCTTTAACAAATGATGAAATGATATAATCATCAAAGCTCATTGTAAAGGCGATACCTGCTGCGCCAAAAATACTTGCTTTTAATTGAGGTAATAAAACCTTTCTTAAGGCATAGCTTGGTTTAGCACCTAAATCTTGAGCCGCCTCTAGTAGATTTGGATCTAAAGATTTAAGCTTTGGATATACATTTATAATAACATAAGGTGTACAAAATGAAATATGCGCTAAAAGCATCGTAACATATCCTTTTGAAAATGGTAATGCGCTAAACAAAAGGAAAATCGCTAATGCCGTCACAACATCTGGGTTAACAATTGGAAGATTATTGAAGAATAAAATTGAATCTCTTGTTCCCTTCTTTAATCTTGAAATTGATATCGCCGCAAATGTTCCAATGATGACTGAAATCACTGTTGCTAATATCGCAATAATGATAGTTGCATAAACCGCTGTCATCAAATTTTCATCTTCAAATAACGCTTTGAAGTTATCTATTGTAAATCCCTCAAATCGATTCATTGATACCCCATCATTGAAGGCAAATACCAACAAATAAATAATTGGAACATACATAATGGCCATTATAATAAATAAATAAGCATTACCTAAAATCTTAAATTTCTTCATATTTCTTCTCCACCAGCTTACTTAAGTATAATAATGCAAAAATGATTAACGCTAACACGATAGCTAATGCACTTACATAATGAATTAAATCATTCTTAACTAAGTATTCAATTAAACCACCGATTAACATTTTATTATCTCCTAATTTATTAGGGACAACAATGGCCGTTGCTGCCGGTAATAAAACCATTATCACGCCTGACATAACCCCAGATAGTGACAAAGGAAAAATAATTCTTCTAAAAGTGTGGAACTTTGATCCACCTAAATCATAGCTTGCTTCAATTAACCTCTTATCCATTTTATTTAATACCGTATAAATCGGAATAATCATAAAAGGCAAGAAATTATAAACAAGCCCAAAAATAATCGCAAAATTGCTTCCAAGTATTTTAACATTATCAATTCCAAAAATACTTAGAATTTGAGCTACTATACCATTTGACTCAAAAATTTGGCGCCATGCAAGAATTCTTAATAGCATATTAATCCACATTGGAGCTGTAATAGCTAGAATTAATAATCCTTGTGTTCTTGGTTTGGTTTTCGTAATCAAATACGCAGTTGGATAACCGATTAACAAGCAAATAATGGTTGTAATAACCGCTGCTTTAACCGATTGATATATTACCTCAAGATGAATCTTATTCTCTAATACATTTTGAAATTCTCTTAAAGTGATATGTAATAAACCATTTTCAATATAAGTAAATCCGTAATAAAAGATTAATAATACCGGAATAATAATTAAAATTAATAAAATTAAATAATAAGGTATCCCTAATAGGATGAAGTGGTCTCGCTTCTTTTTCTTCTTAACTACGCTCTCTTTTTCTAGAGGCGCTCTACTCATCATTTGCATTAGAATTTCTCCATCACATGAATATCTTCTTTTTCAAATCTTAGACCAACTTCACTACCTAATTCAGCATAATCTGTCGTATGAATTGTGTAAACTGATTTATCAGTCTTAACATCAATTTCATAATGAACTCCCTTAAAGGCTACTGAATCAACAACTCCATTCATAAATCCTTGATTTAAAGGAACGATATCAATATCCTCTGGGCGTAATACAACATCAACCTCTTCATTTTTCTTAAATCCATAATCAACACATTCAAAATCTATATCATCAAAATTAACTAAATAATCATCCTTCATAATTCCTGTTAGAATATTCGACTCACCAATGAAATCCGCAACATAACGGTTGGCTGGCTCATTATAAATATCTTCAGGAGTCCCAACCTGAAGGATTTCTCCTTCACGCATAACAACAATCTTATCACTCATTGTTAGTGCTTCCTCTTGATCATGAGTTACAAAGATAAAGGTAATTCCTGTGTTTCTTTGAATTTCCTTTAATTCATATTGCATTTCTTGTCTTAACTTTAAATCAAGAGCCGCAAGTGGTTCATCTAACAATAACACCTGTGGTTCATTAACTAAAGCACGAGCAATCGCAACACGTTGCTGCTGTCCACCAGATAGGCGATGAATTGTTCTTTTTTCAAAACCCTCAAGACCAACCATTTTAATCATCTTCATAACCTTTTCCGTGATTTCTGCTTCTGTTAATTTTCTTTTTTTATAAGGTACAGTTTTACCATTCTCTATATCCTTTTCGGTTAATTCTTTATCAACCTTTTTAATTCTCAATCCAAAGGCTATATTTTCAAAAACATTTAAATGAGGAAATAATGCATATCTTTGAAATACAGTATTAGTGTTTCTCTTATGCGGTGGTAAATTACTTACATCAACACCATTAAATAACACTGTTCCTCCACTTGCTTGCTCAAATCCTCCAATGATTCTTAAAGTTGTTGTCTTTCCACAACCACTTGGTCCTAAAAAGGTTACAAATTCATTCTCAAATATTTCTAAATCGATTCCTTTTAATACTACTTGACCATTAAATTCTTTTGTTACATTTTTTAATTCAATTAAGCTTTTCATTGCTCTCCTCCTTAGATTAGAGATTATTAACCAAAAGTTTAGAAATAATAAACTTTTTTTGCATAAAAAATGCGTTCACCCAACCACCTTGTTTAGTTTTACTAAACTTAAGGTTAAATTAAAATAAACACATACATATTATATTATATATTAATATAAATAGCAACAAATTTTTAAAATAATTTTATTTTTTAAATAAAAAAAAGTAATAAACAAATTAAATGCTTATTACTTTATTCTTTTATTTATATAGATACCTTGTATCAAAAACAATGATGCATTCATATTTGCTATCAAGCTCAGTAATTTTAGCCTCAATTTTCTCTTTAATTGTATTTTTCATTGGTTTTAAATCAATTGGCAAAACACAATCAAATAAAATCTTTGTCATATTAACCCCATTAACAATTCTAAAATCATGAATCGATATTTCTTCATCAACTTCCTTACATATTTTTAGAACCTTAGCCTTTAATTCCTTGACATCATCACTATTATCAATTGGATCCATATGGACAACTAATTCCATTCCTATTTCATCAAAAGTTCTTTTTTCTATAGCATCAACAATTTCATGAATCTCAACAATATCTTCTCTATAATCAAACTCTAGATGTATTGTTCCATAAAATTTACTTGGACCATATGAATGAATAACTAAATCGTGAAAACCTAAAATTTTTTCATCAGATAAAACAATCTCTATCAATCCATCCACGTACTCCTTGCTTGGCAAACTTCCAATTAAAGGGCTTGAAGCATCTAAAACCATTTTTATTCCATTATACATAACAAGTAAAGAAACTAAACATCCAATATAGGCATCAATATTCACTTCTGTAAATTTCATTACAAGCATCGAAATTAAAACAGCAGATGTTGATAGGCAGTCATTTAAGGAATCCTTTGATGATGCAAGTAAAACTGTTGAATTGATTTTTTTACCAGTGTATTTATAAAATGTTGATTGCCACAATTTAATTATTATTGAAATAACTAATAGTAGAATACCTATATTCGTAATGGAAATGTCGCTTGGATTAAAAATCTTTTTAAATGACGTAATCAAAAAGTTTCCACCAATGATTAAAATAATTAAAGATACAATTAACCCACAGATATATTCGATTCGCTCATGGCCAAAAGGATGGTCCTCATCAGCTTCTTTACGCGATAATTTAAATCCAACAATGGTAATAAGTGATGAAGCCATATCGCTTAAGTTATTAATCGCATCCGCAATAATTGAAATACTGGCTGTAAGAATTCCAATAAGAATCTTTATTCCTACTAATATAGCATTACTAATAATTCCAACTATTCCTGAAAAAAATCCATAACGACTTCTAACTTTTTCATCATTTACATCTTTATAATCCTTAATAAATAATTTTACTAATAGTTTGTTCATAAAAATCACCAATAAAATTATAACATAACAAAGAAAAAAAAGAAGCATTTTTATGCTTCTTCTACAAAATCTTTTTCTTGATTGAAGGTCATTCCATTATATCCGTTCTTTTTAATCTTATGAATAAAATATAACAAGAATAAAATTGACATGATTGCTATTCCTATATTTGATATTCCCATTGAAATACCAGCTGCCTCTGCTCCCATTTCCTTATGAAAGGTTTGAAGATACCATAAAACCGGAATTCTAAAGACAAACGCACGGCTTATATTTACAACCATTGCAATTTTTGTTTGTCCAAATCCGTATAAAACTCCTAACACTCCAGCATTAACAGCTAATGCAATAATAGAAAGTGAGTCAAAACGATTAATCTCTTTGATTAATCTTAAGAACTCTTCAACATCATCAGCCTTTTTATTTTGTGCAAACAAATTAATTAATTGATCTTGAAAGATAAATCTAACCAAAACGTAACCAATTGTACCAATAAGACAAGCCATTATAAAGCTCTTTTTAAAGGCCTCAAAGGCTCTTTTCATATTGCGATTACCTAGATTTTGACTTACAATTGTTGAACAACCTTCCTCGAAGCTATTGACTGGACTAGTAACAATTCCACATAAGGAATTAGATACTCCTAAAGCCCCAACAACCAATGGTCCATAGCTCTTGCACATCGCATTAACGGAAACCTTTCCAAATGAGAAAATAAACTTTCCTAAAAAAATCGGAATTGATAGAACAATTATTGGCTTAATGTATTCCATCTTGATTCTAATTTCTTTAGTATTTAATCTAAAAATATTATTTTTATTAATCATTATGGAAAATAAAATAATAAACAATATCATTTGACCAATTAAGGTAGCGATAGCCGCCCAAACAATATTATCAACTCTAAATCCATAAATAAATAATACCGTAAATCCTAATTTAATAAACATAACCATGATGTTTAAATAAAATATTATCTTTGTACTTCCTTTTGCCTTTTGTAAGGCAATAAATACCGTATTAAAAAATACAAATCCTAAATCAATAATACAAACGATAAAATATCCTGTTCCTATCGCAATTAATTCACTAGGAACACCAGTCAATTTCATAATTGGAACTGATAAAGGAATACAAACAATTAGCATTACCCCCACAATCACTAAGCTTAAAGCAAATATTGAATTACTATTTTTTCTTGCCTGATCAAAATCACCAGCCCCAAATAGCCTTGCGACAACAATTCCTCCACCAGCAGCTAGTCCTGCACCTAAAGAAGATAATAAATTCTTAATTTGATTTAGGGTTGCTACAGCACTAACACTTGTAGCATCAATCTTTGATACAATTACCTGATCAATCAAAGAATAAAATGAATTAAAAAGGTTATATAGAAAGATTGGAGCACAAATAGCAATGATTGTTTTTGTTAAATTACCATTAAGAATCTGATCACGTCTTTTATTATCATTTGCCATATTCATCCCTCCAAACAGTATTCTACTTCCTTCTTAATAAAAAATCCAATATAATTTTATCATATAATTTATTCCATTTTGGAATAATTTCTGAAAATATCAATTATCTCTTTAACGTAATTTAGTTTTTCTTCAGCAATATCATTTAAATATGCCACACCAACATTTTGAAAATGATTGATATAAAAATATTTAAGCTCTGTATCAGATTTCACTCTCGAAAAATCGCAACCCAAGGCAAAACCATCTGATGATAAAACCTTTAAAATAATCGTTTCTGTATTGGATGTTGGTTCTCTTTTAAACTCTATTCCTTCAATTAAAGATATCTGATCAACATTTTCCTTTGCAACCTTAGATTTACCCATAAATAAGGTATAATCCTTTAAATCCTTAAGAGAAATATTCTCTTTATTAGCTAAAGGATGTTCTCTCCTTAAATATGCAATCCTTTGAACTTGAATTAAGTCTACAACAGTAATATTATCCAGTTTCTCAGCTTCAATTGCTTGTTTAATTCCTTTAGAAACACCAATAATTAAATCAAATTCTTTTCTAATCATTCCTCTAAGTAAAAAGTTAATCTTATCACTTCCAATTTTATAATCCAAAAAGCTAGCATCATGAAATTTAGAAATATACTTAGAAATATTCCATTCTTGAATTACTCCAATTTTAATTGTGCGATTCTCATTATGCTCTATCTTTCTAATAATGCTTAGTTCTGTAGAAAAATCCTTTTTGACTTTTTCCAAAAATTTTTTTAACCTTTTTCCACCTTCGGTTAACTCTACATATCGCTTATTTCTGTTAAACAAAGTGATGCCTAATTCTTTTTCTAATGAATGAATTCTTTTAGAGATTGCCGATTGAGACACGAAAAGAACCTCTGCAGCCTTTGAAAAATTTAGATGTGATGCGACCTGTAAGAAGTATTCAATATCTAATGTATCCATGCTATTCACCCACTTCATTATAACATAAAAAAATTAAGAGAAAATCTCTTAATTCTCTTGTTTGCTATTTTTTATCCTCATTAATTGCTAATTCCATATACTTATTCATATTTTACCACCTATTGAAATTATTAACTATTTTTAAATACTATATTTCAGTTTTAATTTATATTATTAATAATAATTTATCGAAAATACGCTTATTCCATAATTTTTTTATAATTAATAACCTTTACTTTTGTTTTCTTTATTATATTTTTCAATAACAGCTGCTGGCATTTTAGATAACGATTCATTAAATTCCTCTTCATTTAAACAATTCTTTTTTAACATATAAGCATTAACTTTATTTATAAGCATATAAATATTTTCCTTATCCTTTACAATTCTAACAATACTAGAATAGATAACCGTAGAATTTGAATTTGTTTTTGCTGAAAAAACATTTATATTAAAATAATCATCATAAAATGTATATTCATATTTAATTCCATCGCTATACATTTAAAATAGACCCTACAAAGTATAAAATAGACCCTATAAAGTAGACACATCAAAAAAGGTGTAGATTCTGCTTTGTA
>JAEDCM010000044.1 GCA_016294165.1 Anaeroplasmataceae bacterium | reverse complement strand
AAGGAGAAATAATCAATAAAGATATCAAACCTATCTAAATTGATTATACGTGATAATATGTATGCTAATATTATTGTCGATGTTTCCGCTAAACAAGTTAATAGAGCTTTCACATATATCATTCCTGAGGAGATGAAGGGCTTAATTGATGTTGGATGCCGTGTTATTGTTCCTTTTAATCATCGCAAAATTATGGGAATAGTGGTTGGCATAACTGATAAATATGAAGAGAATTATGAGCTTAAGGAAATAATCGAATTGTTAGATTTAGTTCCTATTTTAAATAAGGAAATGTTAGAAATCGGTTATGATATGGTAAATAATAATACCGGATTTTTAATTGAGGCCTTTAAAACAATTA
Organism: Anaeroplasmataceae bacterium; assembly: GCA_016294165.1. Lineage (GTDB taxonomy): Bacteria > Bacillota_I > Bacilli_A > Acholeplasmatales > JAEDCM01 > JAEDCM01. Next base: position 11,331 of record JAEDCM010000044.1, on the reverse strand, counting down.
TTCCATCAAGCTTATTAATGAAATATAAGAAGAGCTTAGTAAAACTTAATGATAATAAACTTAATGAATTTTTTATTAGTGATAAGATAAGTTATGATGATATACCGACTAATCTTAAAAATGTTTTAAAGGAAGAGATTGTTAAAAAAAATATTGAAATAGTGTATGAGGCTGTTTCTAAAGAAAAAATCTTAAGTGACACTTATGTTAAATTAAATAAGTATCAGTTTGATTTACCAAATAAGCAACAAGAAATTGTCGATTATTTGCTGAAAAACGATGATGTGAAAAAAAGTGAAATATTGGAAAAAGGATATAGTTTATCATCATTACAAACACTAACAAAAAAAGAAATAGTTAGCCTTTATAAAAAAGAAAAATATCGTCAAATTAAGGATGTTTATGAGATAGTTAATAAAAAGGTTGATTTAAATTTTGAACAACAATCATGTTATGATAGTATTTATGATTCATTAGGTAATTCTGAGACGTTTTTATTACATGGTGTAACCGGGAGTGGAAAGACAGAAATCTATCTAGATATTATTGAAGAGGTTTTAAATAGAGGGCAAAATGCGATTTTTTTAGTTCCGGAAATATCATTAACTCCACAGATGGTTTCAAGAGTTAAAGGACGTTTCTTAAATAATGTGGCGGTATTTCATAGTGGTCTATCAAGTGAAGAAAAATATGATGAATGGCGACGTATATTTAGAGATGAGGTAAGAGTAGTAGTAGGAGCTCGTAGTGCTATTTTTGTTCCTTTGAACAATTTAGGAATTATAATTATTGATGAGGAACATGAACAAAGCTATAAGCAGGATAATGGATTTAGATATAATAGTAAGGATGTTGCTTTATTTCGTAGTAAATACCATAGTTGTCCTTTGGTTTTAGGTAGTGCTACACCTGATGTAATTAGTTATGATAAAGCTTTAAAAAAAGAATACAAATTATTAGAAATAAAGAAAAGGGCAAATCAATCAAGCTTACCAAAAATACATTTAGTAAACATGATTGATGAGTTAAATAATGGCAATAAGACAATGTTTTCCAATAAATTAGATGAATTAATTATAGATCGTTTGAACAAAAAAGAACAGATTATTTTATTAATTAATCGTCGCGGATATTCATCATTTGTTTTATGCCGAAGCTGCGGTGAGGTTATTAAATGTGATAGCTGTGATGTTTCAATGACCTATCATAAGCATTCCGATAGCTTGATGTGTCATTATTGTGGGATAAAAAAGGACAAGCCGATAAAATGTCCTAAATGTGGCAGCCCAAAGATTAAAGAGGTTGGGGTAGGGACAGAACAGGTTAGTGAATATGTAAAAGCTAGATATAATGCTAGAGTATTAAGAATGGATGCGGATACCACAACAAATAAGAATGCCCATGCGGAAATATTAAATCAATTCCAATTGGGTGAGGCGGATGTTTTAGTTGGAACACAGATGATTTCTAAGGGATTAGATTTTAAAAATGTAACCTTAGTTGGAATGTTAATGGCGGATATGATTTTGAAATTGCCTGATTACCGAAATTCTGAACGCACTTATCAGTTGATTATGCAGGTTGCTGGAAGGTGCGGAAGACATGAGAAAAATGGTGATGTTGTTGTTCAAGGATATAACACGGATCATTATAGCATTACGAGTTCTTTAAGTGGAAACTATGTTGAATTCTATGAAAATGAGATGAGGGTTCGTAATATGGGAAAATATCCACCATATGTTAAAATGACTCAAATATTGATCACACATAAGGATTATAAGGAAGCGTTTAAGCGCGCAAGAGAAATTGTTAAAGAACTTAAGAGTGATGATTGCCAAATCTTTGGTCCAGCCTTTGCGCCGATTACAAAGATAAAAGATAATTATCGTGTTCATATAATGATTAAATCAAAATCTAAAATTGATTTATTAAAGATATTAGAAAAAAATCAGGATATCAATATTTACATTGATAATGATCCTATCTTAATTTAGGGAGGGAATTCAATGAGAGTAGTATTTATGGGAACACCAAACTTTGCAGTTCCAATTCTAGAGGAGCTTATTAGTAAGCATGAGGTTTTGATGGTTGTTTCTCAACCGGATAAAATTGTTGGTCGTAAAAAGATTTTAACTCCAACACCAATTCATGAGGTAGCTATTAGGTATAATATTAAATGTCATCAGCCAGCTAATATTAAGGATGATTATCAGGTTATCCTAGATTTGAATCCAGATATTATCATTACAGCTGCTTATGGGCAAATGATACCTAGTGCTTTATTGGATACTCCGAAGTATAAAGCCATAAATGTTCATGCTTCGTTACTTCCAAAATATCGCGGTGGTGCGCCAATTCATCGTGCTATCATAAATGGTGATAAGGAGGCTGGAGTATCCATTATGTATATGGTTAAAAAGATGGATGCTGGTGATATCATCATGAGTCGTAGTATGGAAATAGGCGATTTAAATACGACAGAATTAACGAAAGAATTGAGCCTACTAGGCCGTGATTTATTAATGGAGGCTTTAGAAAATATTAAAAATGGAACGATTAATCCAATCAAGCAGGATGAAGATTTGGTAAGTTTCTCATATAACATAACTAAGGAAGAGGAACATTTATTGTTTAATAAAAAGGCTGTTGAGGTTTATAATTATGTAAGAGGATTAAATCTTAATCCTGGATGCTATTTTAAGCATAATGACAAAATGGTTAAGGTTTATAAGGTGAGTTATGATAATCAAATCTTAGGTGATGTTTCAACGGTTGTTTGTGATACAACTAAAATTGGAATTCAGGCGCTTGATGGAGTTATTTATATAGAGGAACTTCAGCTTGAGGGCAAAAAGATGATGGATGCAAAGAGCTTTTTAAATGGTATGAAAACTTACTTTAAAAAAGGCGATAAAATCGAATAATTTAATGATATAATATTAAAGGGTGGTTATGATGGCAAAAATCTTATTTTCAAGAGAAGAAATGACAGAATTAAACATTAAAACATTAAATAGACGTGGAATACAAGTTACGGATATCGCAGAGATTGCATTTAACCAACAATCAAGATATACCAAGGATATCGTTTTTAATGATTGTGTTGAATCAGTTTTAAAGATTTTATCATTCCGTGATGTTTTTCACCATATTCAGCTATTTGCGGAGATTGACCGCTTAGCTGAGGAAAATAAATTAGAAGGGCCAATTGGTGATATTTTACGAGCTGATTTAGGATTATTTGGGATTGATGAATTAGTTGGTCTTGATATTGCTAGTTTATATGGTACTATTGGACAAACTAATTTTGGAGATATTGATGTTAATAAACCAGGTCTTGTTAATACATTAAATGAGGGTGGTAAAAAAGAAGGCGTTTGTCATACATTTATGGATGATATCGTTGGGGCTATTGCGGCTGCTGCATCAACAAGAATTGCCCAAATGTATAATGAAGATAAAGCTCATGAAAATCCAAATGTAACGAATATATCAATTTATGATTTATAATTAATGGGGTGGTTTATATGAAAAAAACCATACTAAGGCTATTTGATAAGCTAAAGATGATGTTTAGCTTTGAGGCTGGAATTGATATAACGGATGATACGGCAGTTTTATATAGACGAAATATCGTTATTAAGAATATTATTTTCTTATCGAATATTGCCTATACGATTATTTTATTTGTTATATCATTTACTAATCCGAATAATAGCTCGAACTGGGTTTTAACGATTATATTTATGCCCTTTACATTTTTCTTAAATAGAACATTAAAAAAATTGATTTATGATGATAAAAAAGACATTGTTAAGCAACAGGTTGCGATGTATATGGCTTCGTTTTATATGTTTTTATCATCAATCTTTATCTATTTTAGATTAAAGAGTGGAAACGATGCATTGTCCGAAGCAGGATATATTTTATTGTATTATTCATTGGTGGTTGTATCATTGTATCAGGATCGAAAGATGCTAGCTTCAGTTTATAAATGGATGCTAGTTATTGTTACAATACTGCATTTCACTCTAACGTATAATATTTATTCTGAGGATTATGCGACAGACTTAATTCAATTTTTAAAGGTTTTCTTTAGAACAGAGGCATTTAGTGATATTGCATTAAGAACGATGATTTTAATTTTGTTTATGATTGTTGTTTATTCAAGTGTGCAATTGAGTCAATATGTTTATGATGAGAGAAAAACGGAGATTAAGAAGCGTAAAGGTATCCAAACAGATTTTTCAGATGTTGTTAGTGATTTATTTGAGGTTATTTTAAATACAAGTAGTATCAATGATAATACAATTGAGCATATTAATCTTGTAAAGGAAATAGCTAATAGACTAGCTATTGATTACAAGCTTAATGAGGATAAAATAAATGCCATTAATGAATATGTTTTAATTCATGTAAATGAACGTGATAATCTAAAGATTACAAGAAAAGAGCAGCTGCAGGAATCTGATTATCAAGAAATCAGACGTCGTAGTGAAATTGGGGCTATTGTGGCTAAGCGTATTCAATTAGAAAGAAAATGTGAGGATATTGTTAGAATTCATATTGAAGGGAATGCTAATAAGGATTTTGTGGCACGTATGAATACAATCCAAAATAATATTGAGGCTCAAACTATTTTATTAGCCGATATTTATGTTACATTAAGAGAGGCTAAGAGTTATAAAAGACCATATTCTCATAAGTTAGCTTTAGAGTGTATCAATGAAGAAATGGGTGTTTATTTTGATGAAAGATTATTTGATAAATTCATCAAAAATAATAAGATTTATGAAGATATCTATAATGGTTAGTTTTTTAATATAAATAATTGACATTATATGATAAATATTGTAATATTTATGTGAAGTAAATAACGTCTTATTAAGAACCGTGGAGAATAGCTAATCATAGAAACGGTAGCAACCTACTTGTGTAAGGTGCTTTTAGCGAGGGATAGTTTATCTAACAATGAGAAATTACATAAGGCCTTTTCTCGTTAGAAGGCCTTTTAAATTTTTAAAGGAGGAATCGTTGTATGAAATATATTACTAAAGGAGTATGTTCAAGAGAAATTACTTTTGAAATTAAGGACAATAAGGTTTATGGAGTATCCTTTCTAGGTGGATGCAATGGAAATCTAAAGGCTATTTCTAAGCTTGTGGAAGGACAAGATGTTGATACAATTATTAAAATATTAAAAGGAAATACATGCGGAATGCGCAACACATCATGTGCTGATCAATTAGCACGTGCGTTAGAGGAGGCTAAATAATGAACTATTTTTTTACTTCAGAAAGTGTAACAGAAGGACATCCTGATAAGATTTGTGATCAAATCAGTGATGCTGTTTTAGATGAAATTTTAACAATTGATAAGGATGCGCGTGTTGCCTGTGAGTGTGTTGTAACTACTGGTTTAGCGATGGTTGTTGGGGAAATAACTGCTAAAAGTATGCCTGATGTTTCACAAATTGTGCGAAAGACAATTAAAGAGATTGGCTATGATCGTGGTAAATATGGCTATGATGCGGAAAATATTGCCGTATTAGTATCATTAGATCATCAAAGCCCTGATATTGCTTTAGGTGTTAATCGTGATGGGGCAGGAGATCAAGGAATCATGTTTGGTTATGCGACTGATGAAACAGAGGAATATATGCCTTTAGCAATCACTTTAGCTCATAAGCTTGCTTATCGCCTATCAGAGGTTAGACATAATATGACATTGGGATATTTACGTCCTGATGGAAAGACACAGGTTACAGTTGAGTATAACGAAAACAATGAGGCCGTTAGAATTGATACTGTTTTAATTTCAACTCAGCATTCACCAAAGGTTTCATTAGATCAAATTAAAGAGGATCTAATTGAACATGTAATTTTACCTGTATTACCAAGTAATTTAATTGATGAAAATACGAAATATTTAATCAATCCAACAGGAAGATTCGTGGTTGGTGGGCCTCAAGGTGATAGTGGATTAACAGGTCGTAAGATTATTGTTGATACATATGGTGGTTCAGCTCGTCATGGTGGTGGAGCGTTCTCTGGAAAGGATCCATCAAAGGTTGACCGCAGTGCTTCATATGCAGCAAGATATATTGCGAAAAATATTGTGGCTGCTGGTTTGGCAAAAAGATGCGAGATTCAATTATCATATGCCATTGGAATTGATAAGCCAGTTAGTATTTTAGTTGATACTTTTGGAACAAATAAGGTTGACAATGATAAGATTGTGGAATTAGTTAAGGAAACTTGTCCGCTTACTCCAAAATGGATTATCAATCATTTAGATTTAAAACGTCCAATCTATAGAAAGACGGCTGCTTATGGTCATTTTGGGCGTACTGATGTTAAGCTTCCTTGGGAAGAACTAGATTTAGTTGATGTCTTTAAAAAGCTTCTATAATACCAAATATTGCTATTTTTTAAAAAATATTGTAAAATATATTTTGTGGGGGGAATATTATGAATTATCAGGAGTTTGATAGTAAGAGATTAAAGGTTTACTCAGCATATAAAAGAGATATGATTATTGGAGTATTGCTTTGTATTGTTATAATTGGAATATTCTTTATAATTAAAGCTCAAATGGAGAAGAATAAATTTTTAAAGGAATTTAAAAAATCCTTTGTTAATGAGTTGTTAAATGATTTGTATCCTGGTTCGGAATATAATCCTAGCTTAGGAATTCCAATAGGTACGATTATGAGTGTTGGAATGGTTAAATCACCTGATAGATATCATACTGAGGACTTAATGGTTGGTAACTATAAGGATGTAAAATTTAGTGTTGCAGATTGTCATTTAGAGGAACGTCATGAAACTCGTGATGCAAATGGACATCATCATACCGAATACGAGACTTATTTTAAGGGACGTTGGTTTATATTTGAATATGAAAAGAATTTTAATCAAATTATTAAAGTTAAAGAAAAGCAAGTTTTTGATGGTGGTATGAATAAACGTGGTTTAGTTAAGTGTGAGGTTGAAAGTATTGATTTTTGTGATAAATTCAATGTTTATGCCTCAGATGAACAACATTTATTTGTTGTTTTGACACCGGTTATGATTGATGCGATGTTAAGATTAGAAAAAATGTATAAAGGTAGAATAATGTTTGCATTTATCAATAACCAGTTACATATTGGTATAAATGATAATAAGGATTATCTTGAACCAAAGATTAGTCAACCAATTACTGAGGAAATGGTTAAAAAATTTAGTTCTCAGATTGATATAATTGGAGCAATCATTAATGAATTTGAATTGTCAACATACAAATTCAAAAATGAGGAAATAGCTTAAAAAAGGGAGGAAAAATAGAATGGGTACAGTAGGTATTGTTTTAATTGTTGTTGCGGTTATCATCATTGCAATTGTATGGTGGTACATTTCAACAATGAATCGTTTAAGAAAGATTGATGTCAAATGTGATGAGGCACTTTCAGGAATTGATGTTGCTTTAACAAAGAGATATGACACTTTGACAAAAATGCTTGAGGTTACTAAAGGATATGCAAAACATGAATATGAGACATTAAAAGATATTATTGCGATGCGTCAACCTGGGGCTAATGCTTCAGTTGAGGATAAAGCGGCATATGCTAATCAAATTACTTCAGCATTAAAATCATTAAATGTTGTTGTTGAGAAATACCCTGAATTAAAAGCGGATACTCAATTTTCAAAATTAAATGATCATATTGCACAAATTGAGGACAATTTACAAGCTTCTCGTCGTTTATACAATTCTAATGTTACAAGAATGAATCAAGCGATTGTTGTGTTCCCAACTAGTATTGTTGCGAATAGAATTGGTATTTCTAAGAGAAGTTTCTTTGAAGCTGAAGAAATGAAACGTCAAGATGTTGAAATGAAGTTCTAATTAAGAGTTAAAGCTGCTTATCAAGCAGCTTTAATTATTAATATCAGGAGTTATGAGAAATACAAATGATTAAGGTGATTGTAATGCCATTATTGTTTTTAATTTCACAGTAAATAAGAATATTGAAAAATGATATATAAAGGGTTAAAAGTTATTGACTTAATCTTTTATTATTGGTAAAATATAAAGGCATGGATATTTTGTTTTACGGAGGTAAATACTATGTTAGTAATCGATTATTTAGTTTTAGTAGTTGCACTACTATTAGTTGGTGTAATTATGATGCAAGAATCTAAAGATAATATTCAAGATGCTTTTAGTGGTGAAAAATCCGATTTATTTAAAAATCAAAAGCAACGTGGAATTGAAAAAGTCCTAACTATTGCAACAGGAGTAATTGCCGTTTTGTTTGTGGTTCTTGTTGTTATAGCAACAACTGTTTCTCGTTAATCTTGTTTAGACATTTAAAATGATTCTTGTGAATCATTTTTTTGTTTATTAAGGAGGGATAGGATGAAAAAGGAACTATTAGAAATCTTTAAAAGAAATAAGCGTCTAACATTCCAAGAAGTTTGTATAAAACTTCATGCAAATAAGAGAAAGGATAAGTATCGTGTAATTGATGCGTTAGATCATTTGATTAAAAACGGGGATATTGTTTTAGTTGGTGATTATTTTGGTCGAGCTGAGAATTTTAAATTATATGAGGGATATATTATTATCAAGGAACAAGGATATGGATTTTTTGTCTGTGAAGAACTAGAGGAGGATGTTTTTATTCCACGTGATTTAACACTTAACAGCTTTACCAATGATCGTGTTTTGGTTGGCATATATGAACGATATTTTCGTGGAAAAAAGGTCACAGAGGGTGCTGTATGTCGTATTTTAGAGCGCAAGTTTACGCAAATTGTAGGAACCTTTGATGGTAAAAGAATCATTAATGATGATAAGAAGAATAGTGTGCTAGCCATTGTCCCTAAAGGTAAAAGCAATAATGCAGTGAAGGGACATAAGGTTGTTGGCAAGATTATTAGCTATAATCATGATAGTGTTAGTTGTGAGATTGTTAAGATTTTGGGTCATGAGAATGATCCTAAAATGGATATCATTTCACATATTTATCGTTATGATATTCCTTTAGAGTTTCCTAAAGCGGTTATTGATGAGGCTAATAGTCTATCTGATGAAATAGATGTTACTAATCGTTTAGATTTAAGAGATTTGTTAACGATTACCATCGATGGTGATGATGCTAAGGACCTTGATGATGCAATAAGCTTAGATTATAGTGAAAATGGATATAGGTTATATGTTCATATTGCGGATGTTAGCCATTATGTCACTTTTGAATCTGAGTTGGATAAAGAGGCATATAATCGTGGTACTAGTGTTTATTTAGCCAATACGGTAGTTCCAATGCTTCCGCATATTTTGTGTAATGGTATATGTTCGCTTAATCCAAATGTTGATCGTTATACCTTAACAATGATTATTGATTTGGATTTAAAAGGAAATGTTAAGAATACTAAGCTTGCTTCTAGTGTTATTAATTCTAATTATCGTATGACATATAAAAATGTTAATAAATTGCTTAATGGCGAGGTTTTACATGAGTATGATGAAATAGTTGATCTAGTGTTTAAAATGCGAGATTTGGCTAAAATATTGAAGCATAAGCGAGTTATTAATGGTTCAATCGAATTTACAAGCATTGAGTCTAAAATAATTTGCGATTCTGATGGAACATGTATTGATGTCGTTCCTCGTGAGAGTGGAATATCTGAGGGAATCATTGAGGAGTTTATGCTTATTGCGAATGTTTGTGTTGCGCGCATGGCTAAAAGTCTTGATGTGCCATTTATTTATCGTATTCATGAGGATCCTTTTACTGAAAAGCTAGATAATATGCTTACTATTTTATCTGGCCTTGGATATCGTATAAAGAAAAGGGCAGAGGATGTTACTCAGCATGATATTCAAAAGGTTTTAAAGATGATTCCAGAGGATAAAATAGTACCGATTAGTAATATTATGCTTCGCAGTATGATGAAGGCAAAATATTCAAAATATCCTTTAGGACATTATGGATTAGCTTTTTCTGATTATACGCATTTTACTTCACCGATTAGAAGATATCCAGATTTAATTGTTCATCGTTTGTTAAAAATGTATGTAATTAATAATGATTTTTCACATACAAAGTATTATAATAGAGTTATGGATGATATTGCATTACGTTGTTCGAATACTGAAAAAAAAGCAATGGAATGTGAGAGAGATGTCGTTAAAATGAAGCAGGCAGAATTTATGAGCAAACATATTGATGAGGTTTATGAAGGACATATTGTATCCTTTACTAAATTTGGTTTATATGTTATGCTAGATAGTAGCATAGAAGGTATGATTTCAATAAGTTCTTTAAGGGGTCAATATGATTTTAATGAGACGCTTATGATGATTACCTCAAGAAGTGGTAAAAGCTTTAGAATAGGCGATAAATTGCTTATTAGAGTTGCTCGTGCTTCTAAAGAGTTAGGTGAGATAGATTTTATTCTAGAGGGTGAGACTTATGAAGATAATTGCACAGAATAAAAAAGCATCACATGATTATTTTATTATTGATAAATATGAGTGTGGAATTGTTTTAAAGGGTACAGAAATCAAGTCAATCCGTGCATCTAAAGCTAATATAAATGATTCATATGCAAGGATTAAGGACAATGAGTGCTTTGTGATTAATATGCATATATCAAAATATGATGAGGGTAATATTTTCAATCATCAGGAAACTCGTGAAAGAAAATTATTACTTCATAAAAGAGAAATATTGAAATTGGCATCAAAGGTTATGCTTGACGGACATACATTGATTCCTTTAAAGCTTTATCTAAAGGATGGTAAGGCTAAATTGGAATTAGGCGTTTGCAAGGGTAAAGAGCTTCATGATAAACGTGAAAGCTTAAAGGAAAAGGATGCTGAGATGAGAATGAAAAAAGTGTTAAAAAATTACGGTAGGTAATACCGTAATTAAAAATGGGGCTGTAATGGTTTCGACGGGCTTAATGAAGTAGAGGTAGCATGTCATGGTTGCGCATGTAAAAACGCCGAGGTTTTAAATAACCGGAAGACAACAAAATTTATCTTACGCTTGCTAAGAAAATAAGCGTAGCTCTTGTTGGTGCTCTCCCATGGCATCAATTAAGGGCTCATTCTAATGGGATGGCTAATTTGGGTGCAACCATAACCTAATTTAGTGAGATTAATAGGGTTAGCTGTAGGTTTTTGTGTTTGTACATTGCTTATAGTGAAATTGATTACAAACTAAACATGTAGAAGCCTATATGGATTTATTTTCGGACAGGGGTTCAACTCCCCTCAGCTCCACCAAAAAGAAAGCAATGCTTTGATACAGTAGAAATACTCTATCAAGGCTTTTTT
>JAEDCM010000043.1 GCA_016294165.1 Anaeroplasmataceae bacterium | reverse complement strand
CATAAACAATTACAGTTTTTTTATTACTGTCCTTGACTTAGGGTACATTTTAAAAAACTTATATTTACAGGTTTTTTTTACCATTCTATTTCGATAGAATGAGTCAAAATATCGCGATAATTGAAGGTTGCTTTTTTGTTTTTAAGTTTTGAATTATTAAGCTCAATGATAAACAAATTTTCGTAAGTCTCCATGATTTTACCTTCATAAACCACTGGAATACTGCGATGCGATATTTTTTGTTTGATAGTAATTTTTTTACCAATCATTTCTCTAGTACGACTTCTTATTTCGTCTAAGGTCATGTCTTCACTCCTCTTAAAACCATAAGCAAGTAAGTATCTAAATTGTAAGTGGTTTTCATTTGATAATATTATACCACAAAAAAATTACTTTGTGTAAGGCAAAATTTTAATTTTTTATGGTATGTTTTGTCGTTTTTTAACTATCGATATTCTTTGACATAAAATTACTTTATATTATAAAATATAGGTAGAAGGTGATATTATGTTCGACTCAAACATCAAAAAGTTTACTATCGATACCAAAAAACGTAATAAATTATATAGTGCTTATACTATATTATTTGCGATTATCCTGTTATCATTCCTAATAATTTCCTGCTATGGAATTTATAATTATACTAAAGCATCAAAGAATATTATGGATTATCCGGTATATATTTTAAATAGATGCTCGAATATCACTGATGATATTAATAAAATAAGCAATCTAAATGATGAATACTTTAATGATGAAATTACTAAAGAGGATGCAGTATCTCAATTAGATAGATTAAAGAATATCGCGCTAATTAACGTAAATGAAATATCAAGAATATATAATAATGAACATATCTATAAGCTTAAAAAAAGTATTGAAAATCTTTGTTCAAATATTGAAGCATCATTTGAAGATGGAAACAAGTTAATTATTAATGAAGAAATAGCCCAGATTTATGAGCTTGTTAATTTTATTTTTCAACAAGCAAATGATGAAACCAATTCATCAATCATTGATGCAACGGCAATGAGTATAATTGTTGCAGTATTTAACGTCTTTATTTCCACATCTTTACTTGTTTCATTAATTATTTTCCAAAAGAAATTAGTAAATAAAAATATTTCGTTAGTTCAAAGAACAAACATCTTTAATATGCTTAGTTCTTCTTTAAACTTTGTATGTACTGTTAAAAAAACTGGATCAAACAATATTGAATATGCTAGTGATAATATAGAACAAATCCTTGGTTTTAATCATGATATCTATGTAAATGATGCATCATTCTATAGTTCATATTTTATTGATGATTCTCTTAAAAAAATCAATGAAGAAAATCTACAGTTAAATTATGGTAACACCTTTAAAACTGACATCAAGATTAAAAATCCAATTACTAATGAAATTAGGACATTTGAATATAAAAGTTGTAAATTAAAGGACGTTGATAATGTTGATACAATAATAAGCTCAGTTACTGATGTAACCGATTTAAGAATACAAAATGAAAAGCTTACAAATGCCTTAAATAGTGCTAAAGAGGCAAATATCGCAAAAAGAAATTTCTTATCGAATATGAGTCATGAGATTAGAACCCCGATGAATGCCATTTTTGGTATAACAACCCTAGCTAAGAGAAATTTAAATAATGAGGAATTATTGCTTGATTATTTAAATAAAATTGAGGATTCTTCTAATTATCTATTAAAACTAATTAATGATGTTTTAGATATGGCAAAAATTGAATCGCAAAAGATTACAATTAATAAGGACAAGTTTAATTTCAAAGATTTATTAGATCAATTAACAAATATTTTTATTACAAACTGTGATGAAAACAATCAAAAATTTAACATAATTTATCGTGGAGTTCTTAGTCAGTATTTGATTGGGGATTACCTTAGAATAAGCCAAATTCTAATTAATCTATTATCAAATGCTAGTAAATTCACTCCAAATGGCGGGTCTATTTACTTAAGAGTTTCAGAAGAAAAAATTAATGAAAGTCTCTCAAATATTTACTTTGTTGTAACTGATTCAGGAATTGGAATTAGCGAAGATTTTGTAAAAAAAATTTTTATGCCATTTGAACAAGAAAAACGAATTGATGGAAACATTAATGGTACCGGATTAGGACTAGCAATAGCTTATAACTTAATAACAGCAATGGGTGGTACAATTAGCGTTTCTTCTAAAAAGGATAAAGGATCTACCTTCTTTGTAACTCTTCCATTGGAAACTATTAATGAACCTGTAATAACGAATAATAATTTAAATGTATTAATTATTTCCGATGATATTAATCGCAACCATATCATAAAAACTAATGATACTTTAAACATAAATTCTGATTATATAAACTATAAAAAATATAGTGAAATCAATAAAAACTATGACTACGTTTTAGTAGATATTGATGTTTCACACTCATTAATTGATGTGGCAAGAGAAATCAAAAAGACCAATAATTGTAAAGTCATTCTTCTATCATCGTTTAACGAGCAAAGTGTTTCTAATACTGTCAATATGATTAATGCTGATGGATATATTATGAAACCATTATTCCCATCATCAATCAGACGTGTATTAGTTGAAAATAAAATTGATAGTTCTCCTAAGAAGGAGGAAGATTACGATTTTACAGGCAAGAGAGTTCTATACGCTGATGATAATGAATTAAATCTACAAATCGGCGCTAATATTCTTGAATTATCAAACATTACTGTTGATACTGCTTCAAATGGATACATAGCCTTCAGCAAATTTATTGAACAAGGTGAAAATTATTACGACATTATTTTGTTAGATATTCATATGCCAATTATGGATGGAATTGAATGCACTAAAAATATCCGAAATTCAAATCATCCAAATGCTTTAAATATCCCAATCATTGCGATGACTGCTGATACCTTTAGTGATGATGTTTCAAGATTCCTTGAAGCAGGAATGAATGATCATATTGGCAAGCCAATCAATTATAAAAGACTATTTGAAATATTAAATAAATACATAAAAAAATAGGCATTTCTCATAAATGCCTATTATTTTTATACAACCTTAGTTGTCCAATCCTCTACATTCCAAATCTCTGTTGCGACGTCATTATAGAAATCAGGTTCATGGCTTACAAGTAAAACTGTCCCATTATATTTTTTTATAGCTTCCTTTAATGATTCTTTAGCATCAACATCTAAGTGGTTTGTTGGCTCATCAAGAACTAATAAATTCGTTTCCTTAAGCATAAGTTTGCATAAACGGACCTTTGCGGCTTCTCCACCAGATAAAACAATCATTAATGATTCAATATGATCCTTAGTTAATCCACATGCCGCAAGAGCCCCACGTACTTCCGCATTAGTCATTGATGGATACATATCCCAAACCTCATCTAATGCCGTTTTTTTATCATATTCTTCTTCCTGAACAAAGTATCCAGGAATCATATTATAATCAGGGATAACCTCTCCACTAAAAGGTTTTATTACACCAAGTAATGTCTTCATCAGCGTTGATTTTCCAATACCATTAACACCTTTAATAGCTATTTTTTTCCCTTTTTCAATTTCTAAATTTAATGGTTTACTTAAAGGCTCATTATATCCAATGACTAAATCATTGGTCTTTAAAACAATTCTTCCTGATCCTCTGGATTCTTTAAAAATAAAATTAGGTTTAATCTTTACAGAGGCCCTTTCAATAATTTCCATTTTATCTAACTGTCTTTGACGAGATTTGGCCATATTTGTTGTGGCAACTCGAGCCTTATTTTTGGCAATAAAGGTTTCTAATCTTTCAATTTCCTTTTGTTGCTTTTCATAAGCAATATTTTGATGTTTAACCTTTAAATCATATTGAGCCTTAAAAAAATCATAGTTTCCACTATATCTTGTCAAGGTTGCATTTTCAATATGGTAAATTACATTAACAACGTCATTTAAAAAAGGAATATCATGACTAATTAAAATAAAGGCATTCTCATAGTTTTGTAAGTATTGTGTAAGCCATCTAATATGACCTTCATCAAGATAGTTTGTTGGTTCATCTAATAAAAGAATCATTGGATTTCCTAATAGAAGCTTTGTTAATAATACCTTTGATCTTTGGCCTCCAGATAGATCAGTTACATCACGATCTAATCCAATATCACCTAAACCTAAGCCATTGGCAACCTCTTCAATTTTTGAATCAATTGTATAAAATCCATTGTGGTCTAATTCTGATTGAATTTCTCCAATTTCTTCTAGCATTTGATTAATCTCATCCTCAGAGGCATCAGCCATTTTCATATACATTTGATTGATTTCTTCTTCTAAATCATACATATGCTTAAATGCTGTTCTTAAAACCTCACGAATAGTTTTCCCCTTAGATAATGTTGTATATTGATCTAGATATCCAGTTGTAATCCTTTTACACCATTCAATTTTACCTTTATCAGGTAAAATATTTCCTAAAATCATATTGATAAAAGTTGATTTACCTTCACCATTTGCTCCAATTAATCCGATGTGTTCACCTTTTAAAAGTCGGAAATTGGCATCTTCTAAAATCTTTCTTTGACCAAATGATAAGCTTACATCACTAACTGTTAAAATACTCATAAACTTCCTCCATTTCCGTAAAAAAACTTCTAAAAATAGAAGTTTTTAAAAACAAACAATAATTCCTTTTTCTAATGCATAATACGAGCACAAGGCTTTCATCTTAACGATGATAACATCCTTAAAATTGTATTTTTCTTTAATTTTATCTTTAATATCTAAGGCCAGTTCTTCATCTTGACAATGAGATATAATGCATTTACGATTTGAAAAATCATTTATCTTATCGGCAATAACATCAACTAATCGTTTAAATGCACTTTTGGCAGTTCTAATTTTTTCTAAAATTTTAATCTCTCCATCATCAGCAACACATAATGGTTTGATAAATAATATACTTGCTAGTACTCCTGAAAGTTTATTCATTCTTCCTGATTTTACAAAGTTATCGAACTTTTGTAAGACAAATAAAAGATGTAATTCCTTAGTATATTCATCTAATTGCTTTGTGATTTCTTCAAAACTTAGGTCCTGTTTCATTAATTCATAAGCTTTATCAACAATTAAAATCATAGCACCACAAACTAATTTACTATCAATAACATGAACATTATGTCCTGATTCAGCAGCAATTTTCTTAGCTTGTAATGCCGAATTATATGAACCACTTAATTTTGAAGTAATATTAATACAGATAGTATTTTCTGCACGCTCAAAAGCTTCTAAAAAAGCCCCAGGAGGTGGACATGATGTTGTTGATTTACCTGAATATTCATGCATTGCTCGTAATACTTCTTGAGCATCTACATTATCATCATCATAGAATTCTTTCCCGTTTACATTAATTGTTAAAGGAATAACCTTAAAACCGATTTCATCATCAATAATATAATCATTCTTTAAATCACATGAACTATCTACTACAATTTGAAATTTCATATATTTGCTCCTTTCTTTAAAATGTATTAATCTCTTATATTTCTATTATAACATAATTACTTACTAATATTTCGTTTGTGAAACATTTTTTGAATATATTTTACAACACTATCACATGATTTTGATTTAATGCTATAATTAGCAATTTCTTTAGCCTCGTCATCAGCTCTTCCAGTTGTAACAGAGTAATCAGATTGTTCCATGATTGCACAGTCAAATTTACTAGATCCAATTGCAACAATAAATTTATCATCAAAGGCATTTGAATTATGTAGAGTATTAAACTTTTTAGCTGATGAAGATCTAATCTTTAAAAAGTTATAACCTTTAAACTTTGGATGCTCATAGCATGCTAAGGTTACATCATCAATACCACTTTCATTGATAGTATTCTTGATTTTAAGAATTTTTTCAGTTTCTCCTATTAAAATATAAAAGGCAATAGCTTCTCCATCAGGAACACGTCCTCGAACGTAATTTTTAAAATTCTCATTCTTTCGATCATGATAGAATTTCTTTTCCCCTTCATTATCAAGTTTTTGATAATATATATGTAATACATCATCAATTATTGTATGTGCAAAGTAATTCATATCTTCTTTTTCGAAAATTTCCTCAAGTCTATCACATGTATCGCTGTTGATATTTATAACACTTAAATATTTATGATTTTTTATATCATATAATGCAGCACCACTCATAATGATAAGTGGTAAATTGAAATTAATCCCCGCCAAAATTCCATTAAGTGAGGCAGCTGATCTTGTTGTGGCAATAGTTATATTAGCTCCTTGGCTTAATAAATAATTAAGACGATACTTCGTAAATCCTGTAATTTCATTTTTATCATTTAATAAAGTTTTATCTAGTCCACAAACGAATAATAAATCTTTATTCTTATAATGTGGCATTCTAAATACATTAACTAATAGAGAAACAAAAACACCAATTAATGTTGACATAATGCGATTTGTCGCGAATATTGGAGCTGGAAGCCCACCATTTCTGATACTGACAGTTACGCTTAAAAATGTTAAGCAGGTAATAAATGTCGCACTAGTTTGTTTTAAAACGACAGTAATATATATTACTAAAACAATCCCTATACCAACAAATAAATATAAGACCATTTTACTTAGAGCATCTCCACCTAAATCACTTGCCCATGGTAATAAAAGCCATTCATAAAGCAGTAGGATAATCATCCCAAAATATCCACCAATAATTGAACCAACACTCCTTATTCTTGCTTGTCTAAAGCTTGATGCTTTGTCAGCCTGCATTGAATATACAGCAGCAATACCAGCAAAGAAAGGAGTATACCAATCTCGAGCAAAATCACTTCCAAATATGGCTATTAAAATTACATTTAGCATTAAACATATTGTTACTGCGATTGCCGTTTTAATATTTCTTAGACCTATCTTCGGCATATTTATTCCTTCTTTCGAATCTCTATATTTTATATATACCATAAAATTTTACATTTTTCTATACTATAAGGATATTACAAAAAAGAAAAACAAAACAATAAAAATATTATTTTGTTTTAAAAATTTTAAATTCTATTGAAATTTTTTAAAATATATAAATAATCAACTGTTAAAACACCTGATAATTTAATCATATTAACATCGCTGCTATTTTCACAGAACCAGACACCTGATTGTAATCTTTTAGATAAAATATAATTTAAATTTTCTTCAACTAAATCTTTCATACGAGCAGAAACTAATTTAGGTTCTTTAATGATATCTAGTGGTAAAATAGCCTTATCATCCCATTTATTAATATCATGCTCAATAGAATTATAAATATCATTTTCTAATTTATCTAAAATATTTTGATCTAAATCAACTAAACTAGAAGCTAAAGCTAGTCCTTGAAGTTTCTTAATAGAGGGCTTTTCTTCACTTAAATATTCGTGTAATATTCTTGGAAGAGTTGTTACGCATCTTTTTCTATTTTGGTTTTGTTTTTTAAGCATTACTGATCCCATTGCTAGTAAAGCTGGATAATAATCACTTTCCTTTAAATCTTTTTGCTTAAATAAATATGTAAAGCATCCTCTTACAACTTCATTATAAAATGAATCACTTTCTTCTCTAAATCCACAGATGGCTAAAGCTCTTAGTCCATAGTAGGTCTCTTCGATATTTGGAAGTGCATCATTGTTATATACACCAGCAAACCCTAATTCATCAGTAATGAATAAGCTAACAGCATATAATACGTTTATTTTTTCATCGTTTAGTCCAATAGTATTGAACATTGCGACCTCAAGATCACGTCCTTTACTATTTAACCACCTTTGCATATTTTTCATAATAAAGCTCCTTGTTTACTATTTTACAAAAGCATCATAAATTGACTTGATTGTTTTTTCGAAATCTTCGTTTAAAACTCCAACGATGATATTTAACTCTTGTGAACCTTGAGCAATCATCTTAATATTAATTCCTGCATTTCCGATTACTCCAAAAATCTTACCTGAGATTCCTGGCTTGCTAGCCATATTACGTCCAACTACGGCAACTAAAGCAATACCATCCTCAACTGTAACTGTTGAACCTGAAATATTATTCCTTAAATCAGCCACAACATCATATAAAATCTTTTCAACATCCTTGCTTTCTACAACAACGCTGAAGTTATCAATTCCTGTTGGAATATGTTCAATGGAAATTTTATATTTATCAAATACTGCTAAAGCAGCTGAGATAACCCCAACCTCATTTGACATTTGATCGCGATAAATTGTAAATGATGTGAAATTCTTTTTCCCAGCGATACCAGTAATGATTTGTGAATCATCATCACAGTTTTCTTGAATAATTGTTCCTTCATCCTCTGGTTTGTTAGTATTCTTAATATAGATTGGTATATTTGCTTGTTGAACTGGGAATACAGTTTCTTGATGTAGCACACTAGCACCCATATATGATAATTCTCTTAATTCACTATATGTGATTTGTGTTATACCTTTTGGATTCTCAATAATGCGTGGGTCAGCCATTAAAACTCCACTAACATCTGTCCAGTTTTCGTATTTTGTAGCCCCAGAAGCTTGAGCAAGAATTGAACCTGTTACATCGCTTCCTCCACGGCTTAAAAGATGAATTTGTCCATCAGGATATGCTCCATAGAATCCTGGAACAATCATTTTTCCATATTTTTTAAATGCTATATTAACTGCTTCTTTTGTTTTTTCTTGATTTAAAGTTCCATCATAATTGAAAAGAATTAAATCCTTTGCATCCACAAATTGATATCCTAAATATTCACTCATTAATCTAGCTGTAAAGTATTCTCCACGGCTAACTAGGAAATCCTCATTTGTATCCTTTGATAAAGTTGATTTTAATTCCTCTAATTCTTGTTTAATATCAATCTTTAAATCCAATTCTTTTTTGATATCCAAGAATCTTGTTTCAATTAAATTCCATACATTTTCATAAGGAACAGAATATCTTAAATGTGCATGCAATAAGAATAATAAATCAGTTAATTTACTATCTGCTTTATTTCTTTTTCCAGCTGCTGAAACAACTACAATGTTTCTAACATCACTGGAGCTTACAATACCTTTTACTTTTTTAAATTGTTCCGCACTTGCTAGTGAAGAACCACCAAATTTTGCTACTACAAACATTATTAACACCTCTATAATTCACATTATTCAAATTTTACCATAATTAAAGTAAAAAATAAACACTTAATTATGAAAAAAGCCTTTTCATAATATGAAAAGACTATATTTCAATTCTAATGACATTCTTTGATGCCTTTTTATTGAAATAAAAGAGCATGAAAATAGTGTTTAAAACAATAATTAATAAATCAATAATCATTAATAAGATAACCTTTATTTGAGCCAAATATAATAAATAATTAAAAAATAGAATGATACCTGCGATTACAATTGTCATTCCCATTGCAATGAACACACTATGGTTTCCACGTAATGCATTCATTTCACTATCCCACACAAGTTTTGGGTTAATCGTATCAATATATAAACCAAAATATGATGCAAATATCACCATTAATAATGAAATTACCAAATAATAAATTATCCTAAATCCAAGCCTTGCGTATATTCCAAATGCTAAGATAAATATTGGTAATATTATGTAGGTAATAATAATACTTACTAATGCTTTTAGATGTAATTGCTTTTTATAGTTAATTGGGAGTACCTTAATCATTTTGAAGGCTTCTCCCTCTCTTGAAATAGCACTTGAGGCAATGGAATTTGTTGATGTTAAAATCATTGATCCACCAATCATAAAGCCTAGAAGGATAGCATTTTCTCTTAAAGAATCATCTTGAAGCTTATTGATGAATAAATCTAGATACCCTATAGCATTAAACAAAAAAATAATTAATAATAAAATGCCTGGCAAAAGCATGTTTGATAAAATACAATTAAATAGATAAGCAGGTGTTTTAAATAATAATAGAAACTCCTTTTTAATATAGCTTTTAGATAATTTTGTTTTTTTAATTGTATATTTGCTTATTTTTTTCTTTTTAAATGTTTCATTAAATCCTTTAAAATATAACCCTTTTGACAAATAATAAAAAACGATAATCACTGCTAGATTAATGAGTATATACCATAACATCTTAATTGGATATTCAATTGATGAGGTTAATAGTTCAATCTGTGGAAAGATAATATTCATAAGCATTTTAAAAGAACTATTCTCCATGCTTAATACTTCTTCAATATTATTATCATTGATGAAATATATGAAACAAAAAATCACTCCAATAATAAATATATACTTTATTACCTTAATTAGAATTTTATTAATCTTTATTGTTGATGATAAAGCCCTAGCTATTAAGCAAATAATTGCACAATAGCAAACCGGAATAATTGGAATGGTTAAAAGACCAATTATCATAATTATAACTCTAAAAACATCAAATCCAATTATATAGAAAAAACCTATAAAAGCGCCTATTATAAACATAAACTGAATCATGCTTTCCGTAAATGTTAAATACAATAATTTTGCAAGTGAAATCTGTTCCTGTTTAAATGGAAGGCTTCTTAAGTATTCAATATCCTTGGAATTATACATCGTATTTAATACAACATTAAATGAAAAAACAATAGTAAACATGGATATTACATATAAAATAAAATTAAGTCCACTACTAGAAAATCCAATACTATCTAGGGCACTAGTCAACATTTTCGTTAAATAAAAAATATAATAAGTTGCAGGAATAAAAATTATTAGCATAGTTATTATTCCAATAATCATGAAAAAAAACTTCGACTGCTTCTTTTCAACGGAAATCATTTCAAAATTTTTTAATAAAACTTTAAAAAGTTTAAGAGTTTTCATTGATCAAACAAACGTAAATCTCCTCTAAAGATTTATCAGGATATTTATTCTTTAAATCATCAATTGTTCCATCAAAAATAATCCTTGATTTATAGATAAAAATAATCCTATCACATAATGATTCCGCTACTTCTAAAACATGTGTTGAAAAGAAAACAGTTTTATTATTTTGTTTATATTCCTTCATAATATTTTTTAAATTTAAAGCTGATTTAGGATCAAGTCCAGTTAATGGCTCATCTAATAATAAAACCTCCGGATTATGAATTAGACTTGCCATGACCATCAGCTTTTGTCGCATTCCATGAGAATAGTTAATCATTGGTTGGTTTAATGAATCCTCAAGTTCAAATAACTTAGCATATTCATCAATCCTTCTTTTTCTTTCCTCCATATCCACATCATACGTATCAGCAATAAAATTTAGGTATTCAATTCCTTTTAATCTTAAAAACATATCTGGGCTATCAGAAATATAGCCTATTTCTTTTTTTATTTCAAATGCTTGTCTTAAAACACTTTTATTATTAACAATTATATCTCCACTTGTAAGATTGATAATGTTTGTTATTAGCTTAATTGATGTAGTTTTACCACTTCCATTCGGCCCAATAAATCCAACAATTTCTCCATTATTAACCTTAAACGAAACGTTATCTAGGGCAATTTTTTCACCATATTTTTTACAAACGTTTATAAACTCAAGCATCGATTTCACCCCCACTTAATTGCACATCCAAAAAAATAAATCTTTTATTCTCTTTTTTATACTTGTTATAACTATAATACCAAATTATTAATCTACATACAAATATATGTTGTGAAAAATACATAAACTTCTATTTGATATCTTTAGGAACATAAAGCGGGAACCCTCGGTTATTAAATTTCCGAGATGAAAGCATATATATTTTTTTATAAAAAACAG
>JAEDCM010000042.1 GCA_016294165.1 Anaeroplasmataceae bacterium | reverse complement strand
ATTACCACCATATAAGGAAGAGATTAAAAGATTAAGAGAAAAATAAAAGTATCGATTTTATTCGATACTTTTTTTGCGTATTAAGTGATAATGCCCCCAACACCAACAAATTGGGAGCATTATCCATAAAAGAGAAATTTTTTATTCTCAACCTACTTATTTACTAATAAATGAGTAGAATGGAATAACGAAGTTAAAATCACTAGTTGTATTGCTAATACTATTTAACACTGATCCTTTAATGTTAATATTTGTAGTAGTACCAGTTTTGCTTACTAATAAGTCAAATTGAAGGGTACTAATTGTACATGTATTACCAATATCAAATGTTTTTGAAGTTAATGGTGTTGATGTAGCATAACTATCAACTGAGTAGAAGTATATATTAATTTTACCATCGATAACCTTAATTAGCATTTTACTTTCGACATCAGTTGCGATATCTACCATTGCTAAACCAGGTCCGTCACCATCGGCATCAACCTTTTTTATTTCTAAAAGAATTGATGTAGGAGTTACATTGTTCTCTTGGTTTACGACATTTCCGTTTTCATCTAGAAGGGTCGCACTTTGCGGAGAGAATCTAGTGATTTCTGCTTGAAAATTTTGATACACCAAAACATTAGCAGAAGTGTTTTGGGTATGTTCACCAATTCGCATATTAGTTTTATAAACTAAATAAACCATTGATGCAAGTAGTGACATTACCATTGCTGATAAAACAGTATAACCAAGTAATTCAACAATTGAAATACCTCTTTTATCCGATATACGTTTCATGAGAGAATGTCACCTCACTTTCATTGGAATATGCAATTGATGTAGTGATACGAATGGTTTTGTATGTTGCATTTTTAATTGTGATAACAATTTTAACATTTTTTGCATCATAAACCGTGTTGTTCAATACAATTTTATTTGTATAAGAATCATCATAAAGTGTTTTATATACAACACTTTCTTCACCAAAAATAGATTTACATAGATTAATACTTGTAGCATCTTTTCCAGTTGCGATTACGAATTGGTCACCAGTAGCAACTGCCGCACCAAGATTTGCTTCATTAAAAACATTATCATATGTTGGCATATTGTTTGCGACAAATACTGTATACATTTCACTAGCATTATAAGCTAGAAGTCTTTGTTTAGATTTTAGTGATGTTTTAAGTGAGATAAACATCAGAGAAGTAATAGTTGAAAAGGCAATTCCAACAATTACAATTGCGGCTAGGATTTCAACAATTGAAACACCTTTTTTATTTTTTATCATAATTAAGCCTCCACAACATTATCTTGGCTTGGGTCATAAACTAATGTAAAATCGCTATTATCCGCTGGATTATCAGTTGTTGAGGACATATCTCCACCAACAAAGGCATTAAACATTGCTTGACGCAAGATTGGAGGTAATCCCCAATTGTCAATATCATTTTCAGTATATAATCCCATCTTATCTTTGTCAATATGCTTTGTAATATCGGCCTCAACATCTTTGTTTTCTTCGATTCCTTCACTTGTTACATTATATGGAGTATAAACGTTAACCGAAGCAAAGTTAAATTGTGAGAAGTTGATAGCATCTTCACAAATGATGAATAAATATCCCATCTTGTGACAATATTCATTTAAATCGATATTTCCACCAGTGAATATATCTTTAAAAGCACCTTCAAGATATTTCCATACATCCGCAAGAACAATTTCTGGTTGAACGATTACTTTTGCGAAAATGAAGTTTGGACGACATAGATCATATAAGCATGGAGTCCAGAATCCTTTTAAATCAATCTTACCATCAACATACCATGTGGCAGCCATTAATGGATCAGAATAAAGTTTTGCATTGTAGTTAATTCCAATAATTTCTCTTGATACAGAATCACTATAGAAATTAACATTACCATTTACAATGAATATACCTTCTAATTTTGAACGATATTCATCAGATGAAGAGTGAACTGTACCGCCACCATCACAAAGTGTAACAGCATTTAATTGAGCATATCCACTACCCATAAATAGTCTTTCTTCAGCTTTTAATCCACGATATTCAATATTTCCATCAACAATGATGTTTGCGCCTTCACCAATAATATTGACACCTTTATTTTTAATTTCTGATTTTCCACCAACGTATTCATAGTTTACGATTAAGTCACCATTAATAAATAATGTACAACCATCTTCAAGGATTAGTTGGGCATTATCTTCTAAAATTAAATCACCATCAATATATAAAGAAGCACCATTTTTTACGTGGATAGTATCGCTATTTGAATAATATCCAAAGTTTTCTTTATATGGATCAAATCCTTCATTAAATCTTTCATAATATTGTTTTTGCCAATCAGATGTTGTAGGTGTTGTAAAATCACCTTCAAATCGAGATTTAAAATACGTATTTGATTCAACATTTGCTAGTTTATCATTAGATGGATTAGTTCCACTATCACATGAGTATTTTGAATAAACTTCACCATCAGTAGAAGAGATTTCAGTACCATATTGATTTCCATTTTCATCATTATAGTTTCTATCAAAATAGCTAATTGCGATGATTGGTGCAAGGTTTCCTTCATGTGCAAGAACAGGAGTTAATCCATCAGCTGATAATTGTGGATTTCTTGAAACTGCAGCGACATAAATTGTCGGTAAGTTTACTTGCATTTTATCTAAGCTACCATCAGTCTTTTGGAAATATACATAAATCTGAACAGAGTCAAGTTTCATAATTCCATTATTTCCACCTAAGGCATTTACATATCTACCAGCGTAACCTGTAATTATTGCGCCTGGATAGCTACTTTGGACAATTTGATCCATTGTTCTACCGTTAACTGTATATCCAGGTTTACTTACAAATCGATCTAGATAATCAGCCAATAAATATAAGTATTTACATGTAATAACTTCACCAGTTTTATTTTCTGGTAAAATTGCAGGAGTTAAATCAATAATTTCATTTGGATCTAATTGTGGTCTTGGATGAGTATCTTTGATTCCATAATATAAATTTGAAGCATTCAAATATACAGTAACAGTTTCATTCATATTCCATTTTGTTTTCCATATTAAACCACTCCAAGAAATACTTAAATACTCATATGTTCCTTTATATGTTACATCAACTTGCCAACAATTTTTTTCTTCATTGTATTTGAATGTGGATGCATTAGCTGTTGCCCCTCCCCATTCATTGATAGTAATATTTCTTACTGCCAAAAGGTGGTTTGCGCTTACTGCTTGCGTTAATTCATCAGTAACACCCATTTTTTTGACAATAGTATTTAATGTATTTGATTCTTGTAATTTTGCTTTGGCGCTTTGCCTATTTTCTTTCGAATAAACAGAATAATCATATTTAGAAGTATCGTCAAACCAAATCATATCGATAAAATCTTTTACTGATACGAAACTTGTATAACTGATTTCTAAATCATAATATGCTCCTAAATATTTTGCAAAAGTAGTAGAATCTAAAGTTATATTATCTGAATTTGCTTTAGAAACACCATTTAGCTTATATTCAGCATCATAGCTTATAACGTGTTTATCAACGTATTTAATTGTTGTTGGAGTAGGGTATTCTTCAGAATTATATTTGTAAGAGAATGAAGATTTAACGATTGCTCCAAATTTATTTGATTCTAAAAATGCTCCTTCATATAATTGTGCAAATACATCAATTTCATCAAGTGAAGGGTCATCATCTAATATCTTTAATAATTCAACATAAATGGCAACACGCATTGTGTCAGCATAATTATATTGTTTGTAATACATATTTTTTGAGAAAAGGTTATCGTTTGAAGTGTAATATTGGTTTCCACCAAGTTGTCCTGTTGAATATGCTACAACAGCATTAGCTAAATTAGAAGAATATGTTCCATCCTTTTGAAGGTAAGAACCACCTTGATCATTTTGACAATATACAAAGTCCAAACTATCAACAATTAATGCACCTGTTTTATCAGTATAGTTCATAATTTCATTAACAGTATTTACATCACTTGGAATTGTTGAAATTTGATCATATGGATAATTTCTAATTGGCATGTATCCGATTTCAGATAAATACATACTAGACATGTTATCAATTGAGTATAATTCACTAATCTTTGCATCTTCAGAGAATAAAGTATCGTTCATACCCTCATCTCCACTATCCCCACTAGCTTCGAAAAGAATATCAACATACAAATATTTACCTTCAGATTCAATATATAGTCGGTACCATGTTCCATCTGAATCAACCTTTTGTAATGTTAAAACATCATAAGCATAATAAATTAATGCAGCATGGTTTTTAACTTGAGTGTTATCTTCTTTCATTTTTTGACAGAATAATTCAACTGCATCAGCAAGCTTTGCTTGTGCTTGTGTTTTTTTGTTGTTATCAAGGACATTTTCGACTTGTATTTGATTATTAAACGAAATGTTAAATGCTGATGTTGCAAGTATAGTTAATCCTAAAATTGTTGCAACAGTAACAACAAGTGTATTTCCTCGCTTATTACCCTTGTATTTTCTAGATAGTAATCTTTTAAACATAATTACATCCTCCTCAATTTTCCCTCAAACATTTTTAAAAATGTAAATTTATACATATATATTATAATATAATATATTTGTTTTGTAAATCTTTTGTTACAAAAATAAAAAAAGTTTTTTACACAAAAAATAGGAAATAAAATAATGACGTATTTATTTATTATTATAAAATGTAAAAAAAGTGTGGAATTGTAAAAACGTTTTTGCTATAATTATCATAGAGGTGATGGACGTGAAAGGAATTACAAAAAATGTTTATGCATTAGTAACTTTAGTTCTTTTTGCAATTTCAGTTTTATTTTTAGTCCTTGTAGTGAGCCTATATTCAAAGAGTACAGCTGTAGATGGGACTACAGTTGGTAGTATCTATATAGGAGATAAAGAGTCTAGAGAGGCTAAGAAAGAAGTTCTACTTTCAGATGTTGCAGATTGGAAGAAGGATGTTTATTATACGATTCAATTTCAAAATGTGGAAATGGTAATTGGTTACACTGATGAGGAGATGGGCAGTGATACAGTTGCTAAAAAAGATCGTTTAACAATTTTAGATTTTGATGTTGAAGAAACATTAGATAAATTAACATTAGATACAAAAAATTTAGCATATTTTAAAGAAAATACAGCAAATATCGAGTTGTTTAAAGAAAGAATAGCTTATGTATTTGGATTAGATGCATTTAATAATTTAGATTTTACTAAATTGATGAGTGATATTGTTAAAAATGCTAGAAATATGGCAACAATCGCTGTATTTGATTTAGGTAAAGATGGATATATGTTGGATGGATTTGCTAATAGTGTTGTAAATTCAATTACGTTACAAAATGTTACAACAGAGGCTATTGATGCAATTGTGGAGGCATATCCAGAAATTGAAATTAAACCACAGGAAGATACTGAAAATAAATTAGGTTTCTCAGCGGTTAAATTTTTCCAAGGGACAAAATTATCAAATGATAAATTAAATATTATTGCAACTGGGCTTGCGGCTGTTGTTCAAAAATCAAGTTTTACAGTAACTGTTAAAAACCAAGATATTTTTATTAGAGATTATGCTTATAATGGTATGACAGCTCGTATTAATGTTAAAGATGGTACCGATTTAAAGATTATCAATCCAGAAACAACAACTTATTATGTTAAAACATATAAAGTTTCTGATACTGAATTAAGATTTGATTTAGTTGGATGTAAATTTATCAATACATATGAAGTAGAAATTATTGAAGAATTAGTAAGCCCGCTTCCTGATAAAGA
The DNA here is from genome assembly GCA_016294165.1 of Anaeroplasmataceae bacterium. Taxonomy (GTDB): domain Bacteria; phylum Bacillota_I; class Bacilli_A; order Acholeplasmatales; family JAEDCM01; genus JAEDCM01. Next base: position 6,287 of record JAEDCM010000042.1, on the reverse strand, counting down.
GTATAACAATGGCTTGAAATTTGGGGTAGATGGTATGATTATTGATGAAGAACAAGGAATTTATTATTATGTTTTTGATGAGGGTGTTCAAAGTAAAATCATTTCATATATTAAGGTTTCTACTAACGTTCATGGAGAAGTAACTAGAACAAATATTTATTTAAAACAAGAGTTTTATCAAGGTGAGGCTGCATATTGGGTTTGGAACTATTTACCAAAAGATTATGTACCAGCAGGGGCAGGTGAGTAATTATGGCTTTAAAAAGAATAGGTGATATTTTATTAGAACATCGTTTAATTACTCCTGAGCAATTAAATGAAGCATTAGCTGTAAAGCAGCCAAATGAAAGAATTGGGCAAGTTTTAGTTAGACTTGGATATGTTAGTGAAGGAGCAATTCTTAAGACACTAGAAACAACAACTGGTATTCAAAGAATTACTCTAGGAAAATATGATTTAGATGAGACAATCTTAAATTTAATTGATGAGAATTTTGCAAGACAAAATAAAGTGGTACCTTTAAAGGTTGAAGGTAATCACCTTCATGTAGCAGTATCTGATCCGCTAGATTTCGGGGTTATTGAGGATTTACGTGTTTTAACTGGTTATAAACCAAGAGCATTCTCAGCTACTGTTCAAGAAATTGAAACAGCAATTGAAAAATATTATGGATTTAATCGTACATTAGAGGCCTTAGGTCTTAAGAATGAAACAAGTAGTAATGTTGAGGTTATTCAAGATGCTGATCTTGAAAAAGAGGATGATGAAACACCAATTGTTCAATTGGTTAATCAAATCCTAGCTTCAGCGGTATTCCAAAGAGCATCAGATATTCATATTGATCCCCTTGATACGCAAGTTATCGTTAGATATCGTGTTGATGGTGTAATGGATACAGTTCGTGATTTTCCAATTAGAATTCATCCACAAATGATTAGCCGTATTAAGGTTATGAGTGGAATGGACATTACAGAGAGCCGTATTCCACAGGATGGTCGTATTCAAACGGTAATCAATGGTAAGAGCGTTGACCTTCGTATTTCTACCTTACCAACAGTTCGTGGAGAAAAGGTCGTAATGCGTATTCTTGACCTTTCAGGTAATGAAAACCGCATTGGAACAGTTGGATTTAATGAAACAGAAGAAGCAACAATGCGTGATTTAATTAAAAAGTCAAGTGGTATTATCCTAGTATCTGGGCCTACTGGATCAGGAAAAACAACAACACTTTATGCTGCATTAAATGAATTAAATACTCCAGGTGTTAATATAATTACAGTAGAGGATCCCGTGGAAATTCGTGTACAAGGTATCAACCAAGTACAAGTTCATGCGGAAGTTGATATGACATTTGCTAATGCCTTAAGAGCTATCTTACGTCAAGACCCGAACGTCGTAATGATTGGAGAGATTCGTGACGTTGAAACAGCGGAAATTGCCGTAAGAGCCTCATTAACCGGACATTTAGTATTATCTACAATCCATACTAATGATGCTGTAAAAACAATCACTCGTTTATTAGATATGGGTGTTGAAGCCTTCCAAATTTCATCTTCACTTGCGGGAGTTATTTCTCAACGTTTAGTTCGTCGTTTATGTGAAGAGTGTAAATATCAAGATGAACCAACTGGACCAGAACGTATTATGTTAGAAAAATATGGATATGGAAATGTTGAAAAGATTTATCGTGCAAAAGGTTGTGCATCATGCAACAATAAAGGTTTCTATGGTCGTGCTGGTATCTTTGAAATCCTTTCAGTTAATGATGAGTTAAGAAGATTAATCAACAATGGTGCCGATGTTATGGATATGACAGAGGCTGCAAGAAAAAATGGATGTCGTCCATTAGTTGAAGCTGGTTTAGAAAAAGTTATAAACGGAATTACTACATTTGATGAAGTAATGAAAGTTGCTTACGAATAGGAGTTGAATTTATGGCTAGTGTAATGAAAAGTTATAGATACGATGCTATAGATGCAAACGGTAAGCGTATTAAAGGTACTACTGAAGGTACCAACAAGGTAATGGTTACTAGATATCTTGAATCTAGAAATCTATCGGTAATGAAGGTTGAAGAATATAGTAATATTTTTACAAAATTAAGTAATATTTCATTTGGTCAAACAATTAATGCTGAGCAATTGAACTTTTATTTAAAACAATTAGGTTCACTTTTAACTGCTGGTGTAAAATTAGTTGAAGCATTAGAGATTCTTGCGACTCAACAAACAAATAAAGCAATTCGTAAAATTTATTTCATCATCCAACAAGAAGTATATAATGGTAATAAATTATCAAGTTCATTTGAACTATTCCCTAATGATTTCCCACCACTATTAATTGCGATGACTGAAGCAGGAGAAGCAACGGGTGATCTTGGAGGAACAATAGCTCGTGCAGCTGAATATTTTAGCAATCAAGGAAAATTAAACAAAAAGATTAAAAAAGCGGTAACTGGGCCACTTACCTATTTAATTGGTGCTTTAGGTGTTGCGATTGCGATGGTTATCTTTGTATTTCCAACATTTGTTGGTATGTTTTCGGAATTTGGGTCTAACGATATGCCAATATTTACCAAGATTTATCTTGTATTCTATGATTTCTTAAAAGCTTATGGGCTAATTTTAGCTGCGGTAATTATAGTTGTTGTGATAACGTTTATTATCTTGAAAAAGAAAAGCACCGGATTTAGTGATGCGGTTGATATGTTTGTATTAAAAGTTCCGGGATTTGGGAAATTAATACAATTAAATAATCAAATCTTAATTGCTAATACACTATCACAATTAATGGGGCGCGGTGTAGGTGCTTTGCCGGCATTAAAAGTAGTTCGTAAGGTTGTTCAAAATCGTATTTTTATTAAGATTATTGATGATGCTATTGCGAATGTTGAAGGTGGAAAAGGCTTTGCGAAATCATTTGAAGAATCACCATTTATCGATCCGATTATGGCTCGTATGATTTCTACCGGTGAAAAAACAAGTGAAATTCCGAAACTATTAAATAACTTAACAATTTATTATAATGAAGTTGCGGATGTAAAAGTTGCACAAGTTGAAAAAACAATTAAGCCATTCTTAATGTTATTCGTATATGCAGTAGTAATGTCATTATTATTAGCAATTATGATGCCACAATTAAGTCTTGCATCTGGTGTATAATATTAAAAAAAACAAAAAATGTAAATATTTCGACAAAATTTGATAAGTTAATTATAAAAAAACGCTTGCATTTGTCACATTTATATGCGATAATGAAAGTGTCAAAAGACAAAGACATTAACCCCTAAGGGGAAAAATATTAAAAAAAATGAGAGGAGAAAAAAACTATGACAAAAAAATTAAACAAAAAAGGTACTTCATTAGTTGAATTAATTGCAGTTATCGTAATCATGGGTATTATCGCTGCTATCGCAATTCCAACTACTATTGGGGTAATTAACAGACAAAAGGAAAAAGCTGCAGTTGAATCTGCAAATGGTGTTATCGCTGCTGCTAAAACAGTTTTATTAGAAGCTTATGCTGGAACTACTGTTGAATGCGTTGGTAAGGTAACTATTGATACTAAAGAAGCTTGGTTTACAACTAATGGACTTTTAAAAGCAAGTGGTGATTTAGGAACTGTTAAAGTTGAAACAGGAAAAGAGATTTATGTTTTATATGATGGTACGAATTTTACTGTATGCATTGGTGATCCAGCAACTGCTGCTACTGATTCTGCAGCAGCAACAGCAGCACAAGGAGTTACATGGTATGATGGTACTGGAGAAACTGTTCCAACAGTTAAAGTAGATGGTGTTTCAGTTAAATTTAATTTTACTGATTGTAAATTTCAATAATTATTTTAGACTTTGAAGGTGATTAATTCACCTTCTTTTTTTATATCTTTTCTATTGTATAAATTAAAAATTTATAGTATAATTACAATAAGGTGATATTATGCATTTATTTTGGTTTGTCTATTTTTTTATGTTAGGTGCAACATTTGCTTCATTTTATAATGTTGTAGGAATAAGAAGCATAGATCATATTTCCTTAACAAGAAGAAGCATGTGTCCAAAATGTAATCATAAATTAAGATTTATTGATGTAATACCTTTAGTTGGATTTATCATAAATCGAGGGCATTGTCACTTTTGTAAAGAAAAAATTCATATCAAGTATTTTTTAATTGAAGTACTTGGTGGGTTATTATATGCATTATCATTTCAAGTTTATGGACTAAGTTTATATACATTAATCTTAATGGTTTTATTTTCACTAATAATGATTTTCATTGTTAGTTACTATGAACACAAATTAGTATTGAATAAATTAGTTTATTATTTTTTACCTATTTTGATGATACTTCAAATCATAAATGATAATTTTATTTCATCAATTCAAGGATTTGCAGTATGCATTATATGCACATATATCTTATCACTATCTGAGAAGGGGTTATCTAAGTATGTTTTATACACATCATGCTTAGGACTTGTTTTAGGATTTAAAGCGACTATCTTGTTTTTAGTAATTTCAATAATCGCAATAGTTTTGGCCAAACTATTTAAAAAATTACCAAAGTTTGTTTATATAGTAAGTTATTCATGTATGATTAGCATTTTTGCTTATCCATACATAAATGAGTTACTTTTAAAAATAATGGGTTAAGGATGTGTTTGTAAATGGCGAAGAATTTATTAGAACTTAATCTTTCAATTAACGATGAAGTTATCGGTTTCGTTGAAAAAGAACCTGGTAAGACTGAAATCGAAAGTTATGGAGAGGTTCGCTTACCAAAAGGGGCAATAAAAAATGGATACATTAAAGAACCTACAATCTTATTAGAAAAGCTTACTTCTATTTTAAAAAGTTTTAAGATTAGAGCTAATACCGTAAGATGGGTTTTAAATGAACAAAATGCAATTTTAAGAGAAATTGAAATTCAAAAGGCAGATCTTGAAAAATTAACAGTTCAAGAATATGTTTTATCACAAGTTGGAAAAACTATTCATTTCCCTTTTGAATCACCAATTTTCAATCATTTCATTAAGGTTGCTAAGGATGATTCAATCATCGTAACACTATTTATTCTTGATGAACAAATGCTTCAAGATTATGTCGATGTTTTTGATCGATTAAAGATTAAAGAAATGACTTATGAAATTCCAGCATTATCATTATGGAGATTATATTATGTATCAGATGAAAAGGAAGAAGCAGATATGACTGGTTCTATTGTAGCTCCTTCATTAGTTAAACGTAATGAAAATGGTGAAGTTGAAGAAGAGGAAGAAGACGACGATGACTTCTATGAAGAAGATCTTGAAGATGGTTTGATGATTGCAACTGTATATGATACTTTATTATCATTGACAATCTTTGATAAAAAATTTCCTGTATTCTCAATGATGGAGGATATCGAAAAACCAGAGTATTTATATGATACAATTGATACTTATGTTTCAAGAATATCAAATTATTATAAATTCAATAAAAATCAAGGAAAGAAAGAAGTTACTAAGGTTGTAATTTATAATTTTACAACAAAGGTAACAGATGCGATGCTTAATGAGGAAATGAATAAGCGAATCGTTGGTGTTGATTTTGAAGTGTTTGACTTAGGTAAGAAGTCTAAATATTATAAGAGATTGCTTCCAACTGGATGTTATATTCCACTTGCAGCAAGCTTTTATAAATAGGAGGTAGTCTATGAAAGGGTTATACATAAATTTTGAATTAAAAAGACGTAGTAAACTTGATAAGATTATGGATTACTTCTTAGTTGTAACAATTGGAATATTTGCTATTATATTGTTCATATATATGCCTTATGTTTCAAGAAGTAATGAAATTACAAAGCTTGAAAAAGAAAAACAAGCTTTAATCGTTAGACGTGATGATTTATCAGCCCAAATATTACCTTACCTACCTGAAAGTGCATCACAACTTCAACAAAATTATAATAAAGCTTATAATGAGATTGCTAGTAGTATTATTAATCATACTGATTATATTGAAGATATTTATTCTTGCAAGATTGAAGGTGTTACAATTAATAGTATTAAAATTGATACACAAACTGGTAAAATAGTATTAGGTCTACATTTTATATCAAATGAAGTTAGTTATCAATATCGTGCTAATTTAAGTGATTTAGAGTGGGTTCCTAACAATGGTATTCTTTGGACAGATACATCAGCGAGTACAACTTGGGAGGTGACGATAAGTGAACCTAGTAAGTAAAAAAGATAAAAGTAAAGTCGTAAAACAAAAGAAATTTAAAAGAAGACGCGATGTCTTTGG
>JAEDCM010000041.1 GCA_016294165.1 Anaeroplasmataceae bacterium | reverse complement strand
GAAAGGAGAAATAATCAATAAAGATATCAAACCTATCTAAATTGATTATACGTGAGATAAATGATAGATAAAAATTATAAGATTGTTGTTTTTGGTGGAGGAAGTGGATTAAGTAATCTACTACGAGGACTAAAGAAATATCCATTGGATGTTACGGCGGTTGTAACAGTGGGGGATGATGGTGGATCAAGTGGAAAATTACGAGATCTTTTTAACATGCTTCCTCCAGGAGATATCAGACGTGTGTTGTTATCATTATCAAGCAATGAGGATTTATTTAATGATTTATTTAGTTATCGTTTTCCAAGTGATATTGATGGTTTAGGTGGTCATACTGTTGGGAATATTATTTTGGCTGCTTTGAGCGGAATGAATGATAATAATATGAGTAAAGCTATTGAGCAATTAGCTACAATATTAAATGTTAAGCATCAAGTTTTGCCGGTTGCGAAAACCCCAATCATTATTGAGGCAACCTTTGAGGATGGAACTAGTGCGGTTGGCGAGAGCTCAATTGTAACAATGAATAAAAAGATTGCATCGGTTAGGCCATATGGAAGCTTTGAAGTTAATGAAAAGGTAATTGAAGCCATTAATGCAGCGGATATTATTGTATATTCACAGGGTAGTCTATACACAAGTTTAATTCCAAATCTATTTTTTGATGAGGTAAAAGAGGCTTTGAAAAAATCAAAAGCGCCAAAGGTATACGTAGCTAATGTTATGACTCAAGATGGAGAAACCAATGGCTATAAGCTATCAGATCACGTGAAGGCCTTAGCGGATGTTATTAGTACTGAACAAATTGATGTAGTGTTAGCTAATGATTGTATGGATATCGATTGTGATATTCTAAAAAGATACAATGAAGAAAATAGCTATTTAGTAGAAGCAGATATTGAAAATGTTAAGAGTATGAATATTATTGTCCAAAGAAGTAAATTTATTTATATAGAAGATGCTTATATAAGACATAATCAAAATAAATTAGCAGCTTATATTTTCAAGATTTTAATTGATATGATGGAGTGATTATTGATGTCGTTTGCCAAACAAATAAAAGATGAATTATCTAAAATAAAAGTTGAAGATGAATGTAAAAAGGCTGAATTATCAGCTTTTTTACAGATGGGAACAGATATTATATTTAATCGCGATGGAGCTCATTTAACTTTTCAAACAATGAATAGTAGTGTTGCGCGTAGGTTTTTATCACACATTAAAGCGTTCTTTTTAGTTGAAACTGAGTTATTAACAAAAAAACAAAATTTAACGAAAGATGATATTTATTATCTTGTTATAAATGATGCTCTTTCAATCATTGAGGAATTTGAGCTTATGCGCTATGATTATCAAGGAAAACTGAAGTTCATAAATGATGAGGAAACTAAGAAAGCCTATTTGCGTGCGGCATTTTTAGTTGGAGGTTCAGTAAATGACCCTAATAATTCCTACCATTTAGAGATTAAGGTGAAAAATGAACAAGATGCTATTTTTGTTCAAAGCCTTTTAAACGATTTTGATTTGAATTCTAAAATTACAAGAAGAAGACAAGAACTTATTGTCTATATTAAGGAAGCGCAAAAAATACAAGATTGTTTGTATATTATAGGTGCTTCAAATATGTACTTTAAGTTTGAAGATATTAGATTGACTAGGGAGATAAACAATCAAGTCAATCGTAAGGTAAACTGTGAAATTGCGAATGAAGAAAAAACAATAGTTGCGGCAAAACAACAATTACATGATATAGAAATTCTTGAAGCTCAGGTTGGGAGTTCAAAAATTGATGAAAAGCTTAAAGAGGTTATGGAATTACGTAAAAAAAATCCCCTTGCTTCATTTAATGAATTAAGGGAATTATACGAAATTGAATACGGTAAAGTTATCACTAAATCAGGTCTTAATCATCGTTTTCGTCGTATTCATGATTTAGCTTCTGATAAGTAACTCGAAAGAGTGACTCCTCAGTTATTTCTAGAGCAAGCATAATTTTGTGAACAGTTAATATTGTTGGTATTTTTTCTCCGCGCTCTATTGCTCCAATATAGGTGCGGTGTAGGTTAGCCTTCAATGCTAATTTTTCTTGCGATAGCTTTTTCTTTGTTCTAAGCTCCCTAATTGCTTGGCCTAGTTTTAATACGAAATCATCCATGAAAATTTCTCCTTTATGTGTAGTGTATTTTATATATGTATTTTATACTATTATAAAGGATAATTTCAACATTCTATAGTATGCAAATTCTCATTAAATGCAAATTTTTTGAGATTTTTTTCTAAAATCTATTATTTTTTTCGTTTCTAAGGGTTAAAAGAGCAATATTGACTATTCCTGCAAGGCCAACAATTGTGTATACACTTCGTGTTAAAAATGAATCAATTCCAAATAGGAAGCTTACTAGATTGAATTCGAAAATTCCAATTAATCCCCAATTTAGTGCCCCAATAATGGTGATTACTAATAACAACTTTTGAAAAATTGACATATAAAAACCTCCTTTAGTATTATTTTTAGATGTTTTTTAAAATTCATACATTTTTTTTATTTTTATTACATATTAATTTATTGACGAAAGAGGTGTATCTATTTGAAAAAAATATTAGGAACAATAATTGCTTTTTTAGCTTTATTTTTATGTGGCTGTGGTAAAACAACAACCGGGAATTTAATTGAATCGTTAGGAAAGAAAATGGATAAAATTGATTCATACAAGGTTAATGCTACTATGGCAATAAAAAAAGATGATCGGGAGATTGTTTACGATTTAGAGATTAAAAATTTAGATGAAAATTATATTGTAAAACTAAAGAGTCGGGAGAATAATAGTATACAAGTAATAGTTAAAAATGAAAACGGTGTTTTTGTTTTAAATCCTGAGTTAAACAAATGCTTTAAATTTAATAGTAAATGGCCATCAAATTCGAGTAATGGTTATTTGTTAAAATCAATTTATAAAGATATTATTAACGATAATAATGTAAATATCAGTAAAGATAATGATTATCTTGTAATTTCATCAGTAAATCATAAAACTAATGCAAATTGGTCTAAGCAGAAGGTTGTTATTGATAAGAAAACATTATTGCCAAAATCATTAGAAATATTAAACGAAAAAAATGAAATCTTAGTTACTGTAAACTTTACAGATTATGATTTAAGCCCTAATTTAAGCAAATCAGATTTTGATCAAGAGAATAATATGAAAACGGCTATTAATGAGTTAGGAGAAGGAACAGTTGGAAATGAAGAAAATGTCTTTTTTACGCCAAATTACATTCCAGTTGGCTCAACATTAGAGGATTCTTATGAAGATGATGATAATACTAATAAAACAAGTCTTTATGGTGGAGATAATACAATTGTGATTTCTCAAATAAAGGTTGACTCATCACTTGATATGGAGTATATCAATATGTATGGTGAAATTGTATTGTTAGATAGTGGATTTGGGTCACTGTCAGACAATGTTTTATCATGGTATTCTAACAAAATGGAGTATCTAATTTTTTCAAATACCCTAGAAGGGTATGAGATGATTAATATTGCTAATTCATTTAGAAGCATTAAAGAATAAAATCCCTTGCATAACGGGGATTTTTCCTTTATAATATATATAGTAATTTTTAGAAGGAGTGATTAATTTGGCTCGTACATTAGGTAAAAATAACCAAATTATCGAAAAAAAAGAAAAAGGCGTTAAGAAAGAAAAGAAGCAATTATCTCCAAAAGATAGAAAAAATAGAATATTCCAAATAGTTGTTAGTATTATATCTTTAGCAATTATTATAGGAATGATCGCAATTCTTCTAGTTTGGGTCTTTGATAAGAAGGATTCTTCATCTGAAACTAAGGATAACGCAATTGAGTTAAAGGTTGAAAAGCATTTTGATGATGATTATAAGAACAATCCATCATTTGATAGAACACATGGTCCTCGTGTTAAGATTATTACAACCGACGATTTATTTACTGTTGATGGAAAAATAGGAAATAAACCAGCACCAGACAATTATTTTGTATATGTTTATAATAGTGATGACTATCGTAATATTGATCCAGACGATTATGATGTTAAAAAAGATAATAACGCATGTTATGAAATTGAAATTGCGGCAGATGGAATTTTAAAATTGATGGATACAGCTATCAATTCACAAAACTGGTATGTTTATATTATCGATTTAGCTGATAGTAATAATGCGACTAGTATAAACACAGGAAATATTGAAAACGAAGGAAAGACAATTTCATTATCGTCACCAATGTTAATTAAGGTAACTGATGAAGGCGAAGGTACAGTTGTTACAGCAACAGAAACTTTAACAGATGTTACATATGTTGAAATATTTAGAGATGCAATTAAATATATCAAAGATAATGATTAATAAAAACTCCTTAGGGAGTTTTTTTATTGTTAATGCATTTTAAAAGTGGTAAAATAAGTCTATGCAAGGAGTGAATTTAATGGAAGAATATTTAAACAAGGAATTAAAACAGAACATTGCGGATACCTTAAATATCAGTTTAAAGCAAGTTGAGGTTGTTTTAGATTTATTAAAGGAAGGAAACACTGTTCCGTTTATTGCTCGATATCGTAAGGAGTTAACTGGGGCTTTAGACGAAGAGAAAATTAGAGAAATATCTCAAAACTATGAATATGGTGAAGCTTTAGCCAAGCGAAAAGAAGCAGTTATTCGTTTAATTGAAGAAAAAGGAATGCTTACTGATGAATTAAAGCAAAAGATAGAAAAAGCGAATAAATTGGTTGAAATCGAAGATTTATATCGTCCGTTTAAGGAAAAAAAGAAAACAAAGGCTACAGAGGCTATTGCTTTAGGTTTAGAACCACTTGCCAAACAAATTATGGCATTCCCTACTAAAGGAAAGCTTGAAGATATAGTAAATCCATATGTTAAAGAAAATATAACATATGAGCAAGCATTACAAGGTGCAAAATATATTATTGCCGAATGGATTAGTGATAATGCTGCTTATCGTAAGATGCTTCGTAATGAGTTAAATAAGATTGGAAAAATCGTTTGTAAGAAAAAGAAAACTAAAAGTGATGATCTTGATCCAACTCATGTCTTTGAAATGTATTATGATTATGAATTAGAACTAAAGAAGGTTAAGCCACATAGCGTTTTAGCTTTCAATCGTGGAGAAGATTTAAAGGTTTTAACTGTTGGTGTTGAGGCTAATCATGATGTGATGATCAATTTATTAAATTCAAAGATTATTAAAAACAATGATTCATTTGTCGTAGATGATGTAAAAGAAGCAATTTCAGATAGCTATAAACGTTTAATTTATCCGTCAATTGAGCGTGAGGTTAGAAGTGAATTAACAGAGAAGGCTGAAGAAAATGCTATTAATATTTTTTCAGTTAATTTAAGAAATTTATTACTAACTCCACCAATGAAGGGCAAGGTTGTTTTAGGAGTTGACCCAGCTTTTAGAACAGGATGTAAAATTGCGGTTGTGGATAAAACAGGTAAGGTTTTGGATAAGGATATCTTGTATCAAAACCAAAAATTTGAGGGTGAGAAGGTTCCTGAAGAACGAATTTTAAAGGCTGAAAGAACAGTATTAAATTTAATTAAAAAATATAATATTGAAATCGTTGCGATTGGTAATGGAACAGCAAGTAGAGAGACTGAGGAGTTTATTGCTAATACCTTAAGAAAAACGTCTAGTAAAGTGTTTTACAGCATAGTTAATGAAGCAGGGGCATCAGTTTATTCAGCTTCGCAATTAGCCAAGGAGGAGTTCCCAACATATGATGTTGCGGAAAGAAGTGCTGTTAGTATTGCAAGGCGTCTACAAGATCCACTAAGTGAGCTTGTTAAGATTGATCCTAAATCAATTGGGGTTGGACAATACCAACATGATGTTACTCAATCAAAATTATCGGATTCTCTAGATTTTGTTGTTTCAACGGCTGTTAATCAAGTTGGAGTTAATGTTAATACAGCTTCAAAATCTTTATTGTCATATGTATCAGGTGTAAATAAATCAATTGCGGAAAATATCATTAAATATCGTGAGGAAAATGGAGAGTTTACATCACGTCAAGAAATTAAAAAGGTTCCAAAACTTGGACCAAAAGCGTTCGAGCAAGCAATTGGATTTTTAAGAATTTTATCGGGGAAAAATATCCTTGATGCGACAAGCATTCACCCTGAAAGCTATGATATTGCTCAAAAGGTTATGAAAGAACTAGACATTAAAGAATTTGGAACAGAAGAGACAAAGGCTAAGGTAAATAAATGCAATCATGAAAAATTAGCTCAAGAATTGAACGTTGATTTATATACATTGACAGACATCCTAGATGCTTTTATTGCTCCTGCACGCGATCCACGTGATGAATTAGATAAACCATTATTAAGAAGTGAAGCTTTAACGCTAGAGGATTTGAAACCAGGAATGGAACTTCAAGGTGTTGTAAGAAATGTTGTAGATTTTGGAGCATTTGTTGATTGTGGATTACATGAGGATGGATTGGTTCATATATCTAAGATTTCTAAAAGCTTTATTAAACATCCGCTTGATGTGTTAAATGTTGGTGATGTTGTTAAGGTTTGGGTTTTAAATGTTGATTTAGTTAAACATAAAGTAGCATTAACAATGATTCATGATTAATTTAGGTATTGACACAAACATAAAAATAGTATATCATATAAGAGCACGTAAAGTGCTCTAATAGTGGAGCAGTACTCAAGAGGCTCAAGAGGTGCCCCTGCTAAGGGTATAGATCGGGAAACCGGTGCAAGGGTTCGAATCCCTTCTGCTCCGCCACTATTAATGGCCCGTTGGTGAAATGGTTAACACACATGCCTTTCACGCATGCATTTACGAGTTCGAACCTCGTACGGGTCACCATTTTGGAGGTTTAGCTCAGTTGGGAGAGCATCTGCCTTACAAGCAGAGGGTCAGCGGTTCGAGCCCGTTAACCTCCACCATTAATTTAATATTTGGAGGGGTAGCGAAGAGGCTAAACGCGGCAGACTGTAAATCTGCTCCTTCCTGGTTCGGCGGTTCGAATCCGTCCCCCTCCACCATTTTAAACATTAAGATATTAATGCAGTACCAATTTGTGTTGATATCTTTTTTTGTTATGTTTTTAAGAGTTATTTATGGGAATTAGTAGTCTATTTTTATATACTTATTAGAATAAAAAGTGTTAAAATAATAATATAGAGTAGGGATGTGATTATATGGTAAAAAAAATAAGTATCTTTGTGCTTTTAATGACTTCAATTTTGTTATGCTCAGCATGTGATTTAATAAATATTTGTGATCATGAGTATGTCATAATAAATGAAATTGAAGCTAGCTGTAGCACTGAGGGTTTAAAGGAAGAGGAATGCAGTAAATGTGGAAAAAAACGTGAAGAAAGTATTCCAAAGCTTTCGCACACCTTTACATCAAATGTTATTTCTCCAACATGTACTACTAGTGGATATACACTAAATACATGCAGTGTATGTGGAGAGATTGAAAAAATAAATATTACTGACCCTGCGCATAAATATTCTGAATGGAAGATTGTCATTAATCCATCCGATGTTAATGATGGCCTTCGTCAAAGAAAATGCGAAGATTGTGGTTATGTGGATAGTGAAGTCATCTTATCAACTAGCTATATTAATTTAGATGTGATAAAAGAGGAATTTGATGAATCTATAAAATACTCTATCAATAATTATGAAGAATTATTATTAAAATTTAATGCGGCGATTCTTAATAGAGCAAGTAGACTTGAATGTACAATTAATTTTGATGTTACAGATTTTAACGTCTTATTAGATGATTTAATAAATGATTGTTCGGTGGAATTTAACTTTAGATTACGCGCATCAGTTGTTGGTAATAATCTGACAATAACGTTCACGCATACTGCTGAGCCAAGTAATTCAACAAAGGAGACAATTGCTTATACGCAATATGCTAGCTTAAATTATAATCCAATAACAAAGCAAAGAAGTGATGATTTTGATGGTTTTGCGATTAATGATAGCTTATACCAATTTAAGGTTTCGACAACTGATCAACTTTGTTACGCTTTAGAAAGAGGAGTATTACCAATTCCTGAAACAGGTTCTAAAGCGGAATTGATTTATAATAAGATTAAAGAAGTGTTAAGAGAAATAATATCAGATGATATGAATGATATAGAGAAAGCCAAAGCGATTCACGATTATTTGATAATGAATGTTGTTTATGATAATGATTTACTAATGATGGCTTCAAATGGTGTTTCTAATACGAATGAATATAATGGTTTTTATTTAGAGGGAGTATTTTTAGATAATGAAGCTGTGTGCGAAGGCATCAGTAAAGCTTTTTCGGCAATGTGTAATATTGAGGGAATAAAATGTGTTAATGTCAGTGGTTACGCAACAGGAAACCCAGATGGATTAGGCCATGCATGGAATAAGGTTTATGTAAATGGTAATTGGTATATTGTGGATGTTACATCTGATGGTACAATTGTCAATGGAGCTTATGAGATACTATCTTATAAATATTTTTTAATAGATGAAGATACATATAGCCAAAAGTATACTGGAAGGACATTTACAAATATTGTATGCAATCAAAAAATAGATATTTATGAATTATCTATTTATAGTGGAACATTTAATTTAAAAATAGAATCACAAGCAGAGCTTAATAAGCTTGTGGCATTTTTCAATAGCGGAAGTGGTATAAATTATACATTAGAGTTTGAACTAGCCTTTGATTATGGATCATCAGCAACAGATGAAATAAGACAAGCTTTTTTGGTTAATGGTATTTATAGCAGCTACTCATTTATTGATAATGGTGATATCTTTATGCTTATAAGAAAGTAGAGAGTGGAAATCCACTCTTTTCTTTTTAAATAGGATAATATAAAATATATTTTAAGGAGATGAGTATTGTGAAACTTAAGAAATATTTATTAGAATGCAATGAAATATATCACACAACCCTAGATCCAAAGGGACCTGGATGTGTTAGAATTCATTTAATACCTCCTAAAAAGGTTAAAGCAGGGATTCCATGGGTAGTTGTTTTAAATGGATATTCAGTATTACCTATTCACATGTCATGGGCTATTTTATTAAAAGAATTTATAACGGAGCTTAATAAAAGCAATGGAAATTCATTAGATGATGAGGACATTGAGATATTAATTGAACATACTATAGATGCTGTAAAAAAGGTGTTTACTAAGACAGACAAAAAACATATTAGTAAAGATTTAGCTGAGCTTATAAAAACATTAACTGATGTTGCTAAAAATATAGAACCATCGAGTGAAATTGGCTATATTTCTTTTAAAAATTATGCTAAATATATGAGTGCCCCACATCGCATGGATTTAATGATTTCATCAATGGAAAAAAATGGATGTTGGAATTGTAATTTGAAATGCTTGCATTGCTACGCGAAAGGTGAAAAGCTTTCTTCTGTAAAAGAGTTATCAAAAGAAGAATGGTTTAAAATCATTGATAAATGTAAGGAGGCAAGAATTCCTTCTTTAACATTTACTGGCGGAGAGCCTACAATTAGAAAAGATTTAGTAGAACTAGTTGAATATGCCAAATGGTTTGTGACTAGATTAAATACTAATGGTATTTTACTTACCAAGGAATTGTGTAAAAAATTGTATGATGCAAACCTAGATAGTGTTCAGGTTACGTTATATTCTTTTGATTCTAATATTCATAATGCATTAGTAGGAGCAGATCATTTTAATGAAACGGTTAATGGGATAAAAAATGCTATTGAAGCTGGTTTGGATGTATCAATTAACACTCCAATATGCAGTTATAATGAAGATTACATAAATACGGTTAAATTCGCTCATGGATTAGGAGTTAAATACTTTAGCTGTTCAGGATTGATTCCTGCTGGTAATGCAACATTAAATAATTCTAAGGTTACATCTTTAAATAAAACAAGAATGAATGAGGTTGTAAGAGAAGCTTTTGAATATACATCAAAAAATGAATTGGAACTTTCCTTTACAACTCCAGGCTTTATGTTTAAGAAGGATTTAGAAGAAATGAAAATGGTAATTCCAAGCTGTGGTGCCTGCTTGTCAAATATGGCAATTGCGCCTAATGGAGAGGTTATCCCTTGCCAATCATGGTTATTTGAGGATGGTTTAGGGAACATACTAAATAAGGATTGGAAAACAATCTGGGAATCAAAGAAGTGCAAAATGCAAAGAAAAATTAGCGCATCCTCTGATTCAAAATGCTTCTTAGCGGAGGTGAAAAGATGAAAAAGATAATTGGTATATTTTTGTTTATATTATTTGTTTTTCCTCTTTGTAGCTGTGAAGTTGGTTCTGATGGTGATGTGGATAGAATCAATTACTATGAAATAAAGATTGATCAAAGAGAAGATGGAACGCTTGATATGACATATACTATTGAGTGGGAGGTCCTTTCTAATTCGGAAGGGCCATTAAAATGGGTTAAAATTGGAATCCCTAATAAGTATATTGATTCGATTCAAAATTTATCTGATGAATGTTCAAAAGTATATTATTATGATGATGACGGCGAATTTATTAGATGTAATTTAAAAAATAGTATTTCAAAAGGGGAAATTGCTAATTTTAAATTTTCATTTCATGCGACTGCTTTATATACTTTTGATGATGTAAAAATCTATTATGAATTTATTCCTGGCTGGTTTGATGAAATAGAGGTTAGCGAAATAAGGGTGTTATGGAATAATACTAATGTTGTTACAAGTAATTGTAATTCTGGAACATATGGCGATTATTATGTTTGGAGATATAAATTAGATAAAGGTGAATCTATTAGGGTTAAAGTTGATTACAATCGAAGTGATTATCCTAATTTGATTACTGAAGGGGATTATAAAGCATATCAAAATGATTTGAAAAGGGATAAATATGTTGGAATTTCGGTTTTTATAGTTGTTGTAGTATTTTTTATAATTGTTATAATTGCAATTATTATTCATAAGAATTCTTCGGATAAATATTACACATATCGTGGGTTCTATAGAGGACATCGATATAATTGGTTCCACAGGCATTTCCTTTATAATCATGGATATGATAGGAAAGGTAAAGAGTTAAAAAATCCGACAATAATTAATTCATCAAAAGGGTCTTCAGGCAGAAGTTGTGCCTGTGCATGTGCATGTGCTTGTGCTGGTGGCGGAAGAGCAGGATGCAGTAGAAAGGATTTCTATAGACCAAAGGTAAAGACTGATGATTTAGAAAGAATTTTAAGTTGTATAAAGAAATAAAGATATAGGCTGATAAAATTATCAGCCTATTATTTAACTATTCTTCAGTTTCTTCTTGGACTTTATTTTGTGATTTCAATCGTCTTTTTTCTAATATTTTATTAAATTTATTAGCTAATTTGAATATCATATAAATCCAAAATGTAAATACTGTAATACAAACTAACCAGTCATATGGTGTTGTAAATGATTCATAAGGAATAATGTTTAGGCCAAATACAATTGTAAAAATACCAATTCCACGTCCAATGATAATTGATGGAATAAAGAATTTCAAACGCATTTTAATTGTTCCTGCAATCATGACAAGTGCATCATCGGGAAATACGGGAAATACCATCATTAGTGGGAAGTAGATTGCTCCATATTTATTAAATAAATCAGAAGCCTTATCGCATTCCTCTTTACCAAGCATTTTTGCACAAACTACATATCCACCAAATCGTCCAATCAAATACATTACTAAACTTGAAAGCATTACACTAGTAAACGATAATAAGAAAGCATGTATTGGTTCAGGATATATTGTTGTAGAAAGAATAATGAAGGCCATCGATGCTCCAGGGACAACACAAAGCAACATTGTTAAAACAGTTTGGAATAGTATAAATATTAATGATCCATACCATGAATTACTATATTTTTTGAACAACGAACTATTAAAGTGAAATCCATCTTCAAAGGAAATGACATTTATACTTTTTAATAGTAAAATTGTAAGTCCCGATACAATTGATAAAACTATAACTAAAAATAAGATATCTAAAATAACTTTCTTTTTACTTAAAATTTTATTTTTCATAGTATCACCTTTTCATAACATATTATTCCTATTTATCTTAAATATATTTTACATTATTACTAAAAAAAATACAAGAAAGGTTTTAAAACAGTATAATTAAACCTATAAAACTTTATAAAACTTTCTAATTATAGTATAATTATGTGTAATATATAGGAGGTTTTTATATTTATGAAGTATTACTCAACAAAAAAAGTAACAGAAATATTAGGTGTAACAGCCCAAACATTAAGGAATT
>JAEDCM010000013.1 GCA_016294165.1 Anaeroplasmataceae bacterium | reverse complement strand
AATACTCTTTAAGAAGGAGAAAGTATAATCTTAAGTACAATTTGATTATACTAGGTTATAAGATGAAAGAATTTTTAAAAACAAATTATTTAATTTTATCTTTTATCATTTTATCAATTACCACTGAATTGATTGGAATAATAGCCTTGGGATCAGGATTTGGTTTTTCTGACCCAAGATTTTACCTAACCTATTTACTAATTGTTTCTTCAATTTTGTATCTTATAAAAAACCAAACCATCAGGCTATGGATTGCCCTTATTCTATTTATCGTACAAGGAATTATCAATATTTTCTGTATTGTTTTATTTGAAATGACAGGTACACTTTTTGACTTTGGAATGTTTAAATTAAGAAATGACGCAATGGGGATTTTAGAATCTATTCCTTTAAACTTCCTATTTGTGTTTTCATTTGGAATTGAAGTTTCATTATTCTATATTTTTGGTAAGAGATTTACAAATAAAGTTAATAAACCAATTAAAACCAATAAATCATATATCATACCAGCATTAGTGCTTATGCTTGCGGTATTGTTAAATGCCTTAACATCAAATTCATTAAATCGAAAGAACAATTCTGATTACACTAAACTTTTATATCAGGATGCTATGGGAAAATATAAAAGCCTTGGAATGACATCAAATTTCTTTAATGAATTATATAAAGGTATGTTTTATAACGATGTTGAACTTGGAGATGAAGATAAAATTAGTGAATTCTTATATTCAAAGACTAATGATAAAACTCCATATTATGGCGTATCTGAGGGAAATAATCTAATTACCATTCTAGCTGAATCACTTGAATGGTACTCATTTATCAACAATCCTACTCTTTATCCAAATGGTGCTAATTTAAACGATGAGCAATTAGATTATTTATTTCCTAATCTAAGAACATTCTATGATGATAGCGTTGTATGTACCAATTATTACGCACGTGAAAAAACAGATATATCCGAAAATCTAAGTATTGTTGGAGCTTATCCAACTAACGCCTATATCAATTATGATTTTCCAAAAAATAACATCCCATTTGCCCTTCCTAAGGTATTAACACAAAATGATCAATCAATCAAGACCTCTTATTTCCATAATGGAACCAGCGATTTCTATAATCGTAATACCTATTTAAAAAATATTGGGTTTCAAAACTTCTATGCTGATGAGGCGCTATATGAGATGGGAATGACCAATTGGTTTAAGAAGGGTAATCGTAATCTTGATAGTGAAATGATTGAAGCCGCAAAGGATATCATGTTTCCAAAGGACCAAAGATTCTATACATATATCACTTCTATTACAATGCATGGAATGTATTATGAAAGAGCAAATCTAAAAAAATGGTATGAAAAAATGAATAGCATCAATATAGAAATTAAAAATGATCTTTTAAGAAATTATATGGCTGCGACAATGGAGTTTGATCATGCGATTGGTGTTATGATTAATGATTTAAAAGATAAAGACATCTTAGATAAAACAACAATCATTATCTTTAGTGATCATAACACATATTATCAAGGATTAAGCAATAGTATCAAAGATATTTATGATTATAATAATGATAATTATACAAATCTATATCGTGTCCCAATGATGATTAGAGATTCCAATTTAGGACATCAGGTAATTGATAAGTTTGTTTCAACAACCGATATTGTCCCAACTGTTTTAGACTTATTTGGAATCAATTATTATCAAAACTTCTACTTTGGAAATCCAATATTTTCTAATAAGGAATCAATTATTTATTCAAGAGCATACAACATCTTCTTAACCGATAAAACCTACTTCTATAGTATTAATAATTTATTATATAAAGATAAATCAGTAGATGAAGAGTATCTTATAGATTTGGAAAATAGAGCTAAGATACATCTTACTAAGCTTGAATATATTGATAAAATATTCTATCATGACTTCTTCAAAAATAAAGATCATAATAATGAGTTTATCAGTAAAACAAGTGAAATAAATTAAATAAATCCCTTAATTGTTGGATATCCGACAACTAAGGGATTTTTTTTCTAATTTTTAAAATAAGTTATTCCAATACATTTTAAATGAGTAAACAAATCCATTTTCAAAACTATTACCAAATAACAATATTGCCTTTACTATCATAATACCAATATCTATAAACTGTATCAGTTGGTTGAGTTTCTGAATAATAGTAAATTTTAGCTTTTTTAAGCTCAGTATTTGGGTCACGAATTTCGATACTAGACCAGTCTGTTTTTGATCCATTATAATACTTTCTTGTTAAATTAATGCAATTATAAAAGGCATAACTATCTATAGTCGTCACACTATTTGGTATTACTATACTTGTTAAACTACTACAATCATCGAAGGCATTAGAATCTATACCTGTTACACCATTGGGTATTGTAACACTTGTTAAGCTATCACAATTATAAAAGGCATCAGAATATATTTTATAATTCTGACCATTTATATTACTTGGTAGGACTAATTCTTTAGAATCTCCTAAATAACCTAATAAATAGTATCCATTTTTATAATACATAAATAGATATCCATCTGATGTTTTTGTTATAATACTCTCTTCATCTAAAGAAGTGTGGACTATCTTTGCACGCCATGCTAAGTCGGAATAGTCAGATGAACCGGCATTTATATTATCTGATGATAAATTATATATTTCTACTAATTTACTACAACCAGTGAAAGCACACAATCCCAAGCTTTTTATACCATCATTTATTGTAACACTTATTAAATTTTTACAAGAATTGAATGCATATTCTCCTATAACTGTTACACTGTTAGGTATTATTACGCTAATTAAACTATCACAATTATAAAAGGCACGATCATTTATTTGATAATTTTGACCATTTATATCATTTGGTAATACTAATTCTTTAGAATCTCCTACATAACCTAATAAATAGTATTCTTCTTCATAAAACATAAATAAATATTCATCTGATGTTTTTGTTATAATACTACTTTCATCTAAAGATGTATGGATTACTTTTGCAAATGTTCCTATAAATCCATAGCCATATGAATCTATAGTTATATCTAATGATGATAAATTATATATTTCTACAAGCCTATAACATTCACTGAAGGCAGATTCTCCTATGTTTGTTACACCACTACCTATTTTAACACTTACTAGACTAACACAACCGGTGAATGCATATGAACCAATGCTTGTTACACTATTCGGTATTGTTATTGATGTAACATTATTAAATCCATAAAACTGATAATCACCTATTGTTTCTATTGTGTTTGGTACTTCTATTGTTTCAAGCAAACTATATTTATTTTTATTATTTTTTACATTCCCATTCTCATCTAATATATAAAAGCTTTTTGCATAATACATTGGATTTGAATATATATCAGCAAACGTAATATTACACCAATTCTCTATTGTTCCACCATAGTAAACATTTTTTAAACCACTACAATTTTCAAAGGCTTCATTTCTAATTCTTGTTAAACCATTACCTATTGTAAAGTTTTCTAAACTATAACAAGAATTAAAGGCAGATTTTCCTATAACTTTTACACTGTTTGGTATTAAAATACTTGTTAAACTTGTACAGTTTGCGAATGCAGATGCTTCTATGCTAGTTAAACCATCTCTAATAACCACTTCTGTAATATTAACATACGATTCGAATGCATTTTCTGCAATCATAGTAACAGGGCATCCCTCAATTTTTGATGGGATAACGATTTTTGAAATTGACATATCTTTTAAACCTTTAATAATTACAGTATTAGCAGCCTTATTAATATCATATTTAAATGCTTCAGCAGGTGTATCACTATCTTTTTTCTTACTATTACCACAACCAGCAAAAATAGTTATTGAAAATAATGCAAATAGTACTAAAACTAAATGATAAATTTTTTTCATACATAACTAATATAATCAAATTGTACTTAAGATTATATATCCTCCATATTTCAGATTTTATTTATAGTTATGAGTACAACATAACTTATAACACTCTTATCGTAATTCTACCACATTTCCTAATCCATTACAACTTTACAATAATAGTTATCATATGATTAATACATTTATAAATTAATTATTGTAAAATATTGTCAAAATAGGTGAATTCTAGTTAAAAAAAAGCAATGCTTCTATTATAAACATCGCTCTTTTTTTATTCACCTAAAATGGTGTCTAGTATTTTTTTGCAAGGATTATAAAGCCATAGTACTGAAAGAAAGCTTGAGGCCGCAAGCAAACCAGTAAATGGTAAATCAGCGGTTATATAAGGAATAATATCAATATGCAAAAAAATCATATTGGGAATTATAAATGCTGATGCATATGTAATGGCAAATATAACTGATAAAAATGCTAAACTAATATTAGATTCAACTTTTTTAAAGATGGTATTTAAGCATATTGGAATAATCATCCACCCTAATAACATAAACGGGAAAAACATAATATTAAAACTACCCATGATTAAATTATCTAAAATGGTATGAATTACTACAATTAGACTTGTTTTATATAATCCTAATTTCTTTGAATATAACACTAACAAAAATATAGTTAGCTGAATATTCGGCAAAAATGATAAAACCTGTTCAAGTGAAAAGATAATTGCGGACAAAATCGCAATTACACATAAATCCTTAACTTCCAGTTTCATATCTAGTCATTTTAAGTTCAATTTTAGTTCCATCCTTAAACTTGATATCTGCTAATCCTACTTGACTCATCTCGCCATCAACATAGATGCAGAAAAACCATGACCAATCAGATGGTGTATCATATCCAGCAATCGAATATAGGAATCCATCAGTAATCACAACATCATCATAATTTTCTTCAAATAATGCGATTAATGAATCTCCCTTTTCAAATTCAATTTCCTTTTGTGATACGACTGTGCTTTCTAAATTGATAACATAGACTTCAATTGTTCCGCTACCTTTTGATTTATAGTGTGTATTGTATAAAACCAAGCACACAATCAAAATAGCGATAGCTACTACTGTTGATACAGCAGCAATTATCTTTTTTTTCATTTTAAAATTACATTTACTAATAAATCAACCAAGAACCCAGTGATCACTATTTATTAAAAATGTTTCCTCCCTATAAAATTATTCAGGCAAGTCTCCTGGCTTTGCATCATCCTCGATTAAGCCTTCTCAGTTTCCCAATGGCATATATATAATCTCGTCAGCATTACAGTTGCTGGGGCAGCCCATGTCTTTCACATGTGTTCCTTTTTAATTCAATCGCTTGAAACCTAGAATCATTATAGCATTATATTCCCTTATAAATCAAGAAAATCCGTTATTAAAACGGATTTCAAATTATCTATTTAAAACAGCTTGATATTGTTGAGAAACGTTTAATAAATGGTCACCAATTCGTTCAAAATCGATTAGAACGCATGAGTAAATCATTGCACCATCCGCATGACATTTTTGTTCTTTTAAGCGTTCTACCATATTGATACGATAATCATGAGCCATCTTATCAGTTATGTCCTCTAATTCAGCAACATCTTTATCTAAACCAACAATCGCTTTATTTAAAATATCAATACAAATATTTTTCATATTTGATACTTCTTCTAATACTTCAGAATTGAATGATATTCCACTCTTCTTTAAATCTCTAGCGCTATCACATAGGTTCATCGCATGGTCACTGATACGTTCTATATTTTGGCTTAAATATAATAAAGCTCGATATGATTGTGATGATTCTGCATCAATTCTTGAGGCTAATGATTTCGTAATTTGTCTTGTGATACCTTCATTTAAGGCATCTACTAAATCCTCATTTTCAATAACCTTTTTTTCATTAAAGTCCTTTAAACCTAATAGTCCATCAAAAGAATTTATAACATTAAATTTAGCGATATCATACATTCTAATGATTTCTTGTTTGATTGTCGCAATATGTAGAGCACTACCTCCGACATTTAAACTCATATCATTATTTAAGTACATAAAGATAGAATCCTGTTTAACCTCTTTATCGGGAAGTACTTTTTCAGTGATTTTAACAAGCCAAGTTCCTAACGGTAAGATTACGATCGCTGTCACAACTGCAAATAATGTATGCATATTTGCGACCATTGCGGATGGATTATTTGGTGTCCAACTTTCAACCCAACTAACAATTGGGGTAAGTATTGTCAACATCACAAATAGAATCGTTCCAAAAATGTTAAATATCAAGTGAATTAACGTTGTTCTCTTAGCAGCTCTTGTAGTTCCTAAAGATGCTAAAACAGCTGTAATACATGTCCCAATATGCATTCCGTATAAAATGTATACACCATTTTTGAACAAAATTGATCCAGAAGCAGCCATCGCTTGCAAAATACCGACAGAAGCTGATGATGATTGAATTATTGCGGTAAAACCAGTTCCAATTAAAATTCCAAGGAATGGATTTTCAAGTGATTGAATGGCGTCTAGGAAAAATTGTGATTCTCTAAATGATGCCATTGACACCTTCATCATATCCATACCTAAGAATAAAATACCAAACCCAGATAGGATTTTTCCAATTTCTCTAACTGTTGCTTTTTTAATGAAAACAATTAAAACAACGCCAATGATTGCAAATACAGGGCCAATCCAATCCATATTAAGCGCAATAATCTGCCCAGTAATTGTTGTACCAATATTTGCACCAATTATTACCCAAACAGCTTGCGATAATGTTAACATCCCTGCATTAACAAATCCAACAGTCATAACTGTTGTGGCTGATGATGATTGAATAACTGCTGTTATTAATGCACCAACTAAAACTCCAACAAAACGATTTGCTGTTAATTTTTCTAAAATACCTTTCATCTTACTACCAGCTGCGGCTTCTAACCCTGTACTCATCGAGTTCATTCCTAGAAGGAATAGTGCTAGACCTCCGAACAGTGATAAAACATCTTCTAGCTCCATAATCCACCTCCATACAATATGAAAAATAAAAAACGCTATACTTAAATTATATAAAATATGAAAAATAGTGTCAATAAAAATATAATGAATGCATTTTCAGTATTTTATTTAAATAAATAAAAATATTGAATAAAAGTAGTTATTATGCTATCATTTATTTGCTTAGATGGGGTGAAAATATGGAAATAATTAAAGTTTCAAAAAATGATGAAGAGTTAATTGAACAAATCGCCTTTTGGATCCATGAGGAATGGGGAATAAACGAAGGGGAAAGCCTAGATTTAAATAGAGCATATGTAAAAAGCTCATTGTGTGAAAATAAAATTCCGCAGACATTTGCCCTTATGGATGATAAAAAAATCATTGGAACATTCCAAATTGGTTTAAGTGATTGTGATGCTAAGCAAGATGTCTACCCTTGGCTTCGAAATGTTTTTATCGAAGAAAAGAATCGTGGAAAAGGATATTTAAATGAGATTATTAAATTCCTTAAAAATCAAATGAGAGTCTTAAAAATAAACGAAATCTATTTATTTACTGAGCATAAAGATTTATACGAAAAATATGGTTTTGATTTTATTGAAGAATTTGATACCTTTATTGAAGGTAAAAGAATTCAAAGATTATATCGCTTAATAAACAAATAACGGCTTAAATAAGCCGTTTTTTGTTAAATTAATTTTTTCTTCAAATAATTAAATAAAGCAATTTCTCTTTGTGTATCTAATTCAAGCATTGTATCGCCAACCTTTGTTTTACTTGAACAGTGTAATATGTTTCGCATTACATCAGTTTTTAAATTAAATTCTTCCTTTAGAGATTTTCTTAATTCTTCAACTGTACTTCTGCATATTGTTAAGGCATCATTACCTTCATAAATCATTCCAAAAACTTTTCCACTAGTAATGTAATCCACTAATTCCATATAATATGGCTTACCGCTTTTTTCTGTGTAATGTAACTTTGCACATTCTTCATCATAATAGATATAAGCAAAGTCTACCATTTTAACACCTTTACTCTCTAATATTTCAATCACTCTTTTGATTAAATTTGAATCCGTAAATCCGGGCTTAACCATAACATAACATCTTTCTACCATAATATCAATCTCCTTATCCTACTATCTGATAATATTATACTATATTTCATCTTTTTTTAAAAGCAATTGTAGGTGATTGATAATGACTAATTGTAAATAAAACTTTTTTATTAAGTTCTAACATAATAATTTAAATTATATTAATAAATGGTTTATCAGCTTCCGCAAAATCCATATCCTGCATTTCAACAACTGAAGTCCATTTAGAATCTGTATGTTCAGTTAATGATAAATCTCCACTTAAAAACCTACATTTATATGCATATAATGTAATAGAAAAATAATCATATGGAAATATTATGATATTCATAGTTAGAAAAGGCTAGGCTTTTTTGTTATATATAAATTACAAGTTTACTTTAACCCACGATACATAAGGTATTATGCAACTTAGATTCAGTATTAATCTTCTAAAAATAGATATAACTCCATGCCTTAAGAAAATATTATTCTACACTATTTCAATAATAATTGCAGGCATTTATCTTGAAGTTAAAATAAATGCCTGCAGTTATTACTTTAGTAATAAAAATTTATAACAAATTATTAATTCTTAACATTATGAGTACTGATTGATTACTCTAATGCTTTTTTAGCATATTCTATATCAACAGAACAATCAACACCAGTTCTTAAGGCATTTCTTTCCATGCACTCAATAAGCTCTTGTGATTTAAAATGTTCGCTCAAATCATCAAATATCGAACGTATGTATTCTAATTCTTCTGCAGTAATATTTTCTAAAAATGTTATTGTGTCATTTAAATCCTGACTTAAAATTTCTAGCATTTCATTCCATATAGAATTATGAGCGAAATCATCCTCCAAATCTATATTTTTATTTTTTTCGATTAGTTCTGTGAGTCTTTCTTTGTTCATGAATTTCAATTCCTTTCTTATTTTTTTGTATAGACATAGGAAATATAGTAGAAACCTTCCCATTAGTTCTAATTATACCAACATTAACATTAGAATAATGTCCACTTTTAACCTTTCCATCAGGATATTTATTTCCTCTACCTACAACCTAGCCAGCTCTTTTTATTGTATCTCTTTTCCAACTTTTTGGAAACCAGGTTTGTGTCAATCCACTGCGTTTTTTCGGTTCTTTATGACTAGGAATATTCCCAACCCTTACTCCATTATTATAAGTTTTTAGAATATTAAAATCTATTTCGTTTTCTTTTAAATGTTTTATACATTCTTCTCCATGACCCCCACCTTTAATTCTTCCATTAGGTTGATAATTTCCCTTTGAAGAATGTTCTATTGCGGATGATGAAATATTTTCTTTTTTACCAAACAACCACTTAATGAAACCCATAATTGATACCTCCCTTCATTAGATTTTTGTTATAAATCAAATTACAGCATGATTTTAACATGCATTTTTCTAATAAAAGGGAAAGTATCTAATTTAGATACCACTTTCCACAAGGTATCTATTCTGGATACTAGAATTTATAATCTTTAGGAAATAATTCACGCTCCTTTTGATTGTATTCTTCATACATCAGTTTATATTCATTATATTTTTTCGAGGTAATAACAAACTCAATAGAGGCAATAATCATTGAAATAATTGCTGACATTGTTATATACCAGTAATTCTTATTTATAGAAAATAAGTTTGTTGCAAAAACATTTGTAATTGATATAGCTATTAAATAAACTAAAGATGCATAGTAGCCTTTAATTTCATTCTGATAAATTTTCTTCTTAAATTTCTTAGGAATAAATACAAATAAACAAACAATACCAATTACCATTGAAATAAAAGTACTAATTGAATACATTGACATAGAACTAATAGATTCATTTCCTACTCCAGTAAATGTGAGGATTATAGAAGGAAAAGAAAAACTAATAACTGAAATAGCTCTTAATAATTGCAAAATATTTAACTTATTATTGTTTTCATACTTGATTTCATAATAAATGTCATCTAAATAATTTATTATATAAGTTTTCTCGATTCCAAACGATGACTTCATATAATATACAACAAACATAGGAATAAATAATGACATTAATGAATAAAAAACAGAATACTTAGAAATAAAATATATAATTACCATTAATATAATGGTTATACCTATAACTTGAGATAATATTTCTGATGGCCTTTCAAAGCTTGGATTAAGTAATTTTATTTTAACTTGTTGTTGGGCCATTATTGGATCATATTTTCTTATTCTTAATACTTCTACAGACTTCTTTTCTTCCTTATCATAATAAATGTCATTAATCGTTACATCTAAAATTTTTGCAGCTTTCATAATATCCTCTTCATTATATGAGGAGCCATTCACGCTTTTCTTTTTATAGTAATCTTGTTTTGACATTCCCATTTTTTCTTGAAATTCAGTAGGTGTCATATTTCTTTCATCAATTAAATTATCAATATTTGCACTAATAATTTCACGACGGCTTTTAGTTTGTATAAATTTACTATTACTTTTTTTCATAAATACAGCTTCCATTCAACACATTAAAAAATAATTTTTCTATAAGCTCTTTCCTTCTGGAATTGCGGCCAACCTTTCGATCATTTCAGGAGTATGCTTTGAAAATACATGATTAATTTCAGGATTTTCTGGCATTGTCATATATGGAGCAATCGCTTGACCAAGAGTAATGTAATTTGAATCATCATACATTGGTTTAAGATGATAATTTGTTTTACCGACTCTATTTCCAACAAATATTACTCTTTTTCTAAATTGTGGAACTCCATAATTTGCACTATTTAATACTGTAAGATTAATTAATTATGTTTTAATTTATCCATAATTATTGAAACTAGATACATTGGTTTTAATTCTAGCATGCCATCATTTGATATATCATGCTGAGAAAATAGAATTCTTCTTGAAATGCATGAAGAATATTTTTTTGAAAATTCAATAATTGATTTATGGTTATTAATATTAGATGATTTAACTTCGATTGGAATAATTTTATTACCTTCTGAAACTAAAAAATCAACTTCATATGAATGACTTTTATCTTTCTCAGTCCATGTATGAAAATATAGTTCATAATCATTAGCTCTAATAATTTGCGCAACAGCATTCTCATATAGATATCCTAAGTTTGCTTCTAACTTATCACTTAAAAGTTTATTATATATATTTTCAGATATTAATGATTTGTTATTAAATAACATTGTTGTAAATAATCCAATATCTGAAAGATATAATTTATAAGTATCTATATTTTTAGTTAAATTTAATGATATACTAGGCTCTGATACATTGTTACACATAAGAACAGTTTTAGAATCAAGCAATTCAAAAAGCAATTCCTCATCTTTTTTACTTATTCTTTTATTTAATGCGCTGCTTAAATAATATTTATTTTTACCTAACGCTAATTGAGCAGGTATTGCATCATACATCATTGATAATCTACCACTAGGATCTATTTTCCTAAAATCATCCTTATATAATTCAATAATGGTCTTTTTTATGACGTCAATTTCTTGAAATGTATTTTTATTAATATAAGCTTCGACCGCTTGAGGCATACCTCCAACGGCCATATATATTCTAAAATCTCTCATGAGAATACGATTAGTAGCTTGACCAATTTCTTTATTATATTCATCTATTTGTTTTAAAATTGAATAGTCTTTACCTGACGCCCAACAAAATTCTTCATAATCCATAGGATAAACGTTTATTTTCATTTCCTCTGACGGAATTACAATTCCTTTAACATTTTTCTTTATACTTATTAACGATCCTGTTTCAATATAATCATATCTTCCGTCCTTTACTAAATACTTTATAGCTTGCCTTACTTTAGGTGCAAGCTGAATCTCATCAAAAATTATTACAGATTCACGATTATATAATTTTGTAGATGTAACAGACTGTAGTTTTAAAAAGAAAATATCTAAATTTGATATATCATCAAAAATCTCAATAATTTCTTTGGTAACATTTGAAAAATCAATTAAAATATATGATTTATAGTTTTCTTTTGCAAAATTTTCTGCAATAGTACTTTTTCCAACACGTCTTGCTCCTTGAAGTAAAACAGCATATTTACTACTATATTTTTCTTTCCAATTTCTTAATTTTTCTGTTGCCTTTCTTTTAAACATTATAATCACCATTTTCTTATCTCTATATTAATTGTATTAAAAAAAAAACATTTTTTCAATACTAAAAAAGTTAAAAAGTGCATATTTCGCAATACCTTTTATTTTAATTTTTACAATTTTCGCAACACTTTAATTATGCCAATGAGTTGTAGACAAAAAAAATTGCATCTTTTAAAATCATCAAAAAATGCAGAATATTTAAAATAATGAATGTGTAATATACTAACTATAAAATAATCGATGTGTAAGCTTTAAACTAAAAGATGTGTAATAACTAAATAAAAAAAGAAATACCTCTTGTTATAATGTAATTGTCTAGAAAACTAAATAACAGGAGGTATTTTTAATGGATAAAGAATCCATATTAAGATTAGGCTTAGATTTCATAAAAAACATCGATTTAGTCCATTATCACCATCTTCAATGTCCTCTTCAGTTAGCGGTGAAAAATAAAATTCATCGCATACCGGACAATCAATTGAAATATATTTTTTCTGCCATAATATTATTCCTTTTCTTTGTTTTATAAGCCTAATTCTTTATGAAAATATATCAAAGTAGAGTATTTATTTAATAATTCATATTCATACGTATTAATAGATGGATTATTCATTATTCTCTTATACTTTGCAATAAATCTTTTAAACTTATTTATAATAAATATTTTTTTATTTTCTAATTCCAAGTATTCTTTTCGTTCAATTGTAGCATAAGAACCTAGATATTTATCATCATTAATCACGACAGCTTTAGAAAAATCAAGTGCAGTTGAGGATGTAGTACTTCTATTTGTATTTGCAAATTTATAACAATAATTATGCTTAATATTTTTTCTAAATGGAATAGCAAATTTATTGTTTTCAATTTCAACTAACATAACTAGAAAAGGCCGATTTGTTTTTTCTTCCATCTCCGGATACTTTGACAAATTATAATCTTTATAAAATTCACTTTATAATAATCTTATTTCATATAAGTTCACAACAATCTACCTCATATAACAAATAAATCATACCCTAAGGCATGATTTACGTTCTTCTAAATAGGACTTCTTTTTTCAGTGTTACCTTCGCACTGTATCTTCTAATCGGAACTTCTTTTTAGTGTTATCCTCGCACTGTATCTTCAACTATATTATGCCACAACTTAGAAGTATTGCAATACTTTTATAGGAACAATCCAAGTTTATTAGGATCATTATCATTATATGCCAAAAACCATTACACAATTCAGCAATAGAAAACATTATCTTATTATATTTAATAATTCAATTAATGGCTTATCAGCTTCCGCAAAATCCATATTTTGCATTTCATCTACTGAAGTCCATTTAGAATCTGTATGTTCGGTTAATGATAAATCTCCACTTACAAGCCTACATTTATAAGCATATAAGGTAATAGAAAAATCATCATATGGAAATATATTATGATATTCATAGTTAGAAAAGTCTAAATACTCTATATCTTCAACTACAGAGTTTAATTCTTCTTTAATTTCCCTTACTATAGTCTCTTCATGAGTTTCATCTTTTTCTACTTTACCACCAGGAAATTCCCATTTACCTTCAAGTGCTCTTCCTGGCCCTCTTTTTGTACAAAATATTTTATTTTCATCATTATATATAATTGCACAAACAACTTCATAATGCTTCAATCTAATCACCTTCTGGTATTTCAAAATCAAAATAATATTCTTTTGATACTTCATTATCTAAAATAATATCAAATAATAATGTTGGTACATTTGATTTAGAACCATCTTTATTTAATACTTCTACAAATGATTCTCTCCCATTTTCAAATTTACCAGTACCAAAATAAGTAAATGGCAATGTTATTCCATCCTCTTCATCCATTTTTCTTACAAATAAATGAATTATTTTAGTATTAATTAATTTTCTTCCTACCGCATTATCCCATGTTGTATCATTTTCAGATTCCCACTGGAAAACCTTGGATGATAGGAATTTATCTTTATAATTTGTTCTTTCTTGTTTAGACTTATCTTTTTTTAAACCAACAAATACATAAGTTGTACCATCATCAAACTTTGTTCCTTTCATAAACATTAAGCCTTTTTGGCATAATACTCTCATTATTTGTTCTTTATAATAATTACCATATAATTTAAATAAACCTTCATAATCACTGAATTCTATTTCATATCTAGTTAATCCATAATCTAATGTATCTAATAGATATTCTTTAAATTCAGTATTTAGTTTATCAATATTTAATTTATTATCTTCTGTTATTAAATTATCTTTTTTAAATAAGAATAAAGCATTATTTAATGTATTAATATCAACCTTAGAATTGAAATCAACAATTCTATTTAAATCTAAATCATTATTATTTAATAAATCATTAATAATTAAATATTCATCTACTCTTACAAGCGGTAATAATTCTTCTAGCTCTTCAATGAATGCTATTTGTTTATTTGTAAAAATAGGTAATGTATCTTCACCGATTTGACGCAAGAAATTATAATAACATTTATTCTTTTTACCATTTATCCTAGATTTAATTAATCTCATTAAATCTGGTGCACAATCACTATTTATATAATCCATATGTGTAGGATATGATTCAAGATGTAAATATTTTTTGAAATTATAATAATCCTTACTTAAGAAATCCTTAGTATTGAAATTCTCATTATTTATATAATTGACAATTTCTTCCTTTGATAAGGAATCTATATTGATAATTACACCAGGAATATTTAATGAATTGAAATCAGTTCTAACTAAATCCATTAAATATGGTTTTTCAATAATAGTAGATTGTCCCAATGTACCTAAAGCCATTGCTATTTGAATTGATCTATCATAATTATTACCAATAAAATCAAGTACAGTAACATATTCTTTACCTTCATATTTACGAAGTCCTCTACCTAATTGTTGTAAAAATATTGTTTGAGATTCAGTAGGCCTTAAAAATAAAACCATATTAACCTGTGGAATATCTACTCCTTCATTTAATATATCTACGGCACATATAATTTCTAGTTCATTATTATCATCCTGTAAATCATTAAATGCTTTTATACGTACTCCTAAATCATTTTTACCAGTTAATGATATAGCATTATAGCCCATTTCATTAAAGCCTTCTGCCATTAAGCTTGCATGAGCTATTGTAGTACAGAAAGCTATAGCTTTTAATTTGCCATTTGGTTTATGTTTTTCTATTTCATTACAAATAAACTCTACATTTACATTCTTAGCTATTTCTCTAGAAATTTTAGAATTATCCTTTGATTTATAATCTACAAGCTTATCCCTAATTCCATAATAATGAAATGGTACAATCAAATCATTAATAATCGCATCTCTTAATCTTAATTCATAAGGAACATTCCTATCGAATAATGCAAATACATCCTCATTATCCATACGTTCTGGAGTCGCAGTTATACCAAGTAAGAATCCAGGATGGAAATATTCAATGATATGCTTGTAGCTAGATGCAGCACTGTGATGGGCTTCATCTAAACAAATGTAATCAAATTCCTTTGGATCAAATTCAGATAAGTGTTGTGACATCATAATATTTGAAGCAAAGATAAAATCACAATCTACTTCTTTCTTTTCACCAACAAATAGACCATATGTTTTATCATGCCCAAATACTCTCATAAAAGTATCTCTAGCATCTAACAATATTTTATCTCTATGACAGATAAATAAAAATCTCTTAGCATCATAATTTCTAACATCAAAAGCTGCAAGGTATGTCTTTCCAGAACCAGTCGCACTAACAATAAGTGCCTTATTTACACCCATATCTCGATATCTTCTTAATTCCTTTAGGGCTTTTCTTTGCATATAGTTAGGCTTAATAATATTATTAATATCTTCTATATAATCCATATCCCATTTTTCTATGGCATATTCTAATCTTATTTTATAAGAATTAATTAATTCTTTATTCAATAATAATGTTTTGTCCCATAAATATTTAAATTCTTTTATACTTTCATTATAAGATTCAAATTCATTTTTAGAACATAATGATACATTCCATTCAATATTTTTAAGTAATGCAAATCTAGTTATATTTGTAGAACCTACTACAAATTCCACTTCATCAGCATATTCAAATACATAACCTTTTGAATGGAATCCATTATCTCCGAATGATTCAAAATCTAGATGGCATGAGAAATTCGGATATTTTTTCATCCAAATATAAAACGTTTCTAAAGACGCTATATCTGTAAAGTTTTGATATGTTGATGTGATTAATTTTCCTTTTACTCCTCTTTTTAAAGCATCTTCTAATTCACGCTCTAAAAGTACTAGTCCTGCTTTTTTAATAAAGCTTACTGAGAAATAAAAAGCATTACATTTATTGATAGAATCTTTAATTTTATCAAGAAACTTAACATCTGAATAATTAGTTAAAAATATATCCTTCATTTTCTCAACTCCTTATTATCTACAGTATACCAGATTTTAACATTTGATTACAGATAATAAAGAAAAATTGCTTAGGTTTTTAGCCTAAGCAATCCTAATTGATCTCTTTTTTGTTTATTACTTTAAGATAATTCTTCTTTAAATGCTTCGAATCAATGAACTTCAATTCAGACTTTGAAAGCTCCTTATAATTTTGCTTTAATTCTAATAATGGCATAGTAGATATAAAATCAACAACTTGAAACAATCTATAGCTATGTTGTAGGCTCCCTTGATCCAGTAGCACACACAATTAGTGCCTTATTTACATCCATATCTCTATCTTTAACATTATTTTTTATATAATATAACTAATTTGTAAATGAAAGCATTTTTATAAAAAACAAGATTTGTAAAACTTCTTTTTAAACCGATAAAGGAGTAAAATAAAACGTAGTAGATATATTGGGGGTGATTTTATTGAAAAAATCAAATTTAACAACAGGTAAGCCATTTAATACCATTCTGTTATTTTCTTTACCTATGATTTTATCGGTTACTCTTCAACAACTCTATAATGTATGTGATAGTTTAATAGCTGGTAAGATGATTGATGAGTTTGCCTTAGCCTCAATAAATGCCTCCTATCCTGTCACAATGATTTTTTTAGCATTTGCGACTGGATTTGGTGTTGGAGCTAATATCATCTGTGCAAAATATGTTGGTGAAGATTCCAAAAAATACGTAAAAGAAACAATCTATACTTCCTTGATTTCCATTACTTTTATAGCAATAATTATTGGTTCAATAGGTTTTCTTATTACTGATGGTCTACTTGAATTATTAAATTGCAATTCAGTCATTTTTGATGATGCTTCCACATATTTAAAATTCTACTGTATAGGAATGTTGTTTCTTTTTATTTATAATTGTGTAACATCGTTATTTCAATCTCTAGGAAACTCAAAAATTCCTTTATATTTATTGATTTTTTCTACAACACTAAACATTATCTTAGACCTTCTATTTGTTAAAAGCATGGGAGTTTATGGAATTGCCTTAGCCACTCTAATTGCCCAAGGAATCGCATCAACTTTTTCTTGTATAATCTTACTAATCTATGTAAACAAAAACTTCCCAGGCAAAGTAAAATGCTTTAATAAAGCCATTTTATTGAAAATATTACCTGTAGCTATTCCTTCAATAGTTCAAGCTTCGATTATTTCACTTGGAAATATTGCTGTTCAATCATTAATTAATCAATTTGATCCTGCATCGATTGCTGGATATGGTGCAGCATATAAAATATGCTATGTAATAGTAAATATTTATACTACTATGAGTAATGCAATTTCAACATATACAAGTCAAAATGCTGGTGCTGAAAAATATGATAGAATTAAAAAAGGATACTACTCAGGATTAACAATTTGTATTATTCTAACAATAATCACTACAATAACATTCTTAATAATTCCAAACCAACTTTTATCAATCTTTGCGAATGATGCTGCGGATGCAAATGTATTTAATGTTGGAAGGAAGTTCATTTATTGTGTTGCACCATTTTATATATTATTATGCCTAAAAATACCATGTGATGGTGTCTTAAAAGGATCAAAAGATATGATAAGTTTTATGATATCAACATTCATGGATTTAATTATTCGTGTTGGCTTGTCATTCATTTTTTTCTATACATTTCCTAATGATCAAAAAATAATAGGAATATTTATCTCTTGGCCAATTGGATGGGCGGTTGGTATGTTGCTATCACAATCATTCTTCTTTATCGGAAGATGGAAAAAGCTCATTGGATATAAATAAAATTCAAAAATCGCTTTATAAAGCCATTTAAAAAAAGGTGTATTGAAATCAATACACCTTTAATATTTAAGAATCATGCACTCTATACTTCATAATAGAAGGCCAAGAATATTAAAGAAACTACAATAAATCCAACACCAATAAACACTAAATACCAAAACTCATTTTTTCCTTCTTCAGCTTTAACTAACCTATATTCATAAAAAGATTTATATTTTTCTTTCTTCATATCTTTTCTAAACATATTGAAGAATTTTGAAACACCATAAACTAACATATCAAAAGTTCCACCATTACTTGATACAACTAATAAACCATATCCAGTAATTAAAACCCCTGATACAAAGAATGCATCAGTTAGTATATGCATTACATCTCTAGCATTATCCTGTTTAAAAATACTTTTCAATACCATAATCAAAAATGCTATAATTAATCCAATTGTTATTGTAATTATATATTTTCTAGCTTTCTTCATAAAAACCTTCAATTATTTTTTTAATTCTTCTTTATATTTTTCAAACTCTTCACTATTACATCTAATAAAATGACCAGGAGTTATTTCACGCATTGTCGGTTGTTCCTTTGAATAATCATGAGATGCTAATGGATTATAAGAAATTCTTACTCTCTTCTTCTCATAATTTGGATCTGGTAGTGGAATTGCAGATAACAATGATTTTGTGTAAGGATGTAATGGATTAGCAAATAACTCATCACAATCAGCCATTTCAACAATCTTACCAAAATACATTACAGCTATTCTATCAGAGAAATATTTTACAACAGACAAGTCATGCGCAATAAATAGAATTGTTAATCCCATTTTTTCTCTTAATTCATTTAACAGGTTGATTACTTGAGCTTGAATCGATACGTCTAATGCTGAAATTGGTTCATCAGCAATAATCAATTCTGGATTAAGAATAATTGCTCTTGCGATTCCAATACGTTGACGTTGACCACCTGAAAACTCATGTGGATAACGAGAGGCATGTTCTGGAACTAAACCAACAAGATTTAATACACGATAAACCTCTTGATCAATGAATTTTTTATCCTTAACTCCTCGGATAATTAAACCTTCTGCAATGATGTTATGAACAGTCATTCTCGGATCTAATGAAGCAATTGGATCTTGGAAAATCATTTGAATCTTGTTCATAATACGATCTTTACTAGCAAGTTTAACATCAGCATCATACTTCTTTTTAAGCTCTGCTAATCTTTCTGGATCCTTTTCAGCCTCTAATAATGGCTCATAGTATTTATGAACATTCTCAACTTGGAATTTGGCAAAATCCTTATTACAATTCTTATGATCTCTTTTTGCTGATTTAATTAGCTCAGTATTTTCTTTTACTATAGCAACTAATTCTTCAGTTAAAGCATCAACCTTCTTTTTAAATTCATCTTGTAATGCTTTTATTGCATCTTCAGATAATTCAGGGGTAAGATTCTTTTTTAATTCCTCTTCTAGCTCTTTGAAAGTGTTTTTATACTTCATTTTAGCATCTTTGATAGCTGCTTTATAAGGTCTAATACCAGCACAAATCCTCTTTCCGTCAAAGTAAACTGAACCACCAGTGATATCATATAATCTAATGATTGAACGTCCAGTAGTTGTTTTTCCACAACCTGATTCACCAACTAAACCAAATACTTCACCCTTTTTGATTTCAAAGTTTACATCATCAACAGCCTTGATATATCTTTTACCATGTTTAAAATATTGTTCTAGATGTTCAACCTTTAATAAAACATCGTTATTGCTCATCATGCTCAGCCCCCTTCTTCATTCTAGCAATTCTATCTAGAATAACCTTTGGAGGATTTACCTCTGGTGCATTTGGATGAAGTAACCATGTTGCAGCGTAATGTGTTTCCGAAATCTCAAACATTGGAGGTTGCAATTCAAAATCAATTTCCAATGCATATTTATTACGCTCAGCAAATGCATCGCCCTTAGGCGGATAAATCATATTTGGCGGAGTACCAGGAATTGCCTCAAGCTTCTCCTTTGTATCCAAATCTGGCATACTTGATAATAATGCCCAAGTATAAGGATGTCTTGGGTCATAGAAGATATCCTCGCTTGTTCCATATTCAACAATCTTACCAGCATACATAACAGCAATTCTATCAGCCATATTAGCAACAACACCTAAGTCATGAGTTATGAAAATTACTGATAAATTTCTTTCTGCCTTGATTTTATTAATTAATTCAAGAATTTGTGATTGAATAGTAACATCTAGAGCTGTTGTTGGCTCATCACAGATCAAAATATCTGGATTTGCTGATAGAGCAATAGCAATTACGATTCTTTGTCTCATACCACCTGAGAACTCAAATGGATATTGATTATATCTAATTTCAGGTTCAGGAATTCCTACTTCTTCTAATAGCTTTAAAGCTTTAGCTTTAGCCATTTTACGAGTAACCTTATACACATATTTTGATGCTTGTTCCTTTAAATAATCGATTAGATCAATCATATTCTTATGAGAATCAAATGAACTATCATTTGCAAAATCGTTATTTAAGCTATTAATTAAATTAGTAATAATCTTACGTGCATTCTCTTTTTCTAATTCTAAATCAACTAATACAGGAGGAACAACCTTCCATGTTGGTTTTTTACCTTTTTCAACTAATTTATTAAAGCTTTCCATTTTTTTATCATATTTCTTTTGATTAATAGGATTTTGCTTTACTCCATGAAAATATGAATCTACCGTATGCTTTAAAGATGGATAGAATGAATACTCCACACTTTTCTTGTAAATTTCTAGCTTATCAATAGCATCAAATACTTCATTATCAACTTTCTTTAATAATTTGAAAGTTTCTTTTTTATCTAATTTTTCTTTACTAAAATGTTCCAATAAATTGTTTAAAACATCAACTAACGCTTTCTTCTTTTTAATTGAAGCATCATGTGAATATTGAACACCTTGTCTTCCCAATTCAATAAATTTTAACATGAATTCTTTATCCAAATATTCTTTAGTGACTTCATTTAATTCACTAATCTTGTATTTATTAAATTCAAATTCAGGGTTTCTATATACATAATATCCCAATCTAAAGAAGTTAGGTGTTGGCCTATTTAAGGCTTTTTCTAAAACTTCATTAATGTCATTAAAGATCTTAGTAACATTTTCTACATTAATTCCATTTTCTTTGTCCTCTAAAACTTTATCAATAGAACTAATTAATTCATTTGCGTCATTTTGCAATACAACATATGGATGAACGCAATTAACAATTTCTTTCTTCGCATTTTTCAAAGCTTTCTTTAAATCAACCTTTTGATTTTTAGAAATTAAGAATAAATCATCATTAAGTGTAACTTGTAAATCAATAGATGCAGCATGTGCATTATTGTATACAAGCTCAAGCTCTGTTGCTTTTATTGCAAATGAATCAAAAATTGAGCATTGTTCTTTGTTAAATGCCTTTTTCTCAGCATCTTTTCCTGTTGCACCATCAATTGATGCATTTAGTAATGATAATTTTGAATTAAAATTATGTCTTGCATTTTTTTGACTTGTTTTTCCCTTTAAAATCATAGCCTCAGTCAATTGATGCCCCACACGAATGATTGGATTTAAGCTTGACATTGGATCTTGGAAGATCATCGCAATCTTATCACCACGAAGTTTATGGAAATCATCTTCAGAAATCTTTAATAAATCTTGACCATCATAAAGAATCTCTCCACCCTCAACAATTGAATTTCCTGCTAAAATTCCTATAATTGCTTTACTTGTAACGGATTTACCAGAACCTGATTCACCCACTATTGCAAGTGTTTCACCCTTGTATAAATCAAATGAGATATCTCTTACTGCTTTTACATTTCCACCTTGAGTACGAAATGATATTTGTAAATTTTTTACTTCTAATTTCTTTTCCATAATTAATCCTCCGAACCTCTTAATGAAGGGTTAAATGCATCACGTAAACCATTACCAAATAAATTAAAACTTAACATTAACAAACAAATGTAAATAGCTGGAAAGAAAATCATATGCGGATATGTTGTCAAATAAGGCTGTGAATTAGCAAGTAATGTTCCAACAGATGTTGTATCACCTGAATTTAAGTTAATAATTCCTAAATATGATAAACTTGTCTCTGAGAAGATCATACTTGGAATAATTAGTACACAGCTTGTAATCAATGTTCCTAAAGCATTAGGGAAAATATGCTTAAACATAATTCTCTTATCAGAAGCTCCTAGCGTTCTAGCCGCTAACACATATTCCTGATTTTTAAATCGGTAAAATTGCATTCTCGTTCTACCAGCCATACCTATCCATCCCGTTAGGAAGAAGGCAATAAATAAAACTAATACTTGTGGGCTCGTCTTCATATGATATTTTAACAATGTAATAACAATCATAAATGGAACAGCCGATAAAATCTCGACAAATCTTTCCATAAATAAGTCTAATTTACCACCATAGTATCCTTCAATAGCACCATAGATAGCACCAACAAATAAGTTTACTGATGCAACAATAATCGCTAAAATGAAACTAAATCTTGCACCACTTGCAAGACATACAAAAATATCTTGACCAGATTGAGAAGTACCAAATAAAAAACTTGGTTCAGAAATACCATCATTTAATACATTAGAATGATGATAAATATAATACTCATAATAATTTACACGAATCTGATATCCTGTTTGATTTTCTAGTGAATAATCATATTCGTAATTATCTATTCTAACTCTACTTGTATAGTTATCCTTTCCAGAATATGGCTCATAAATATTAATAAACTCGCCATTCTCATCTAAAACAACATGAGTTTTACCTGCTTTTTTCTCAGTTTGATACCAGTAATTGGCATCATTTTCATCTTGAGGTGCTTGAGGTCTTAAACTTAACTGTGTAATAGGATAAATAACTTGAATTCCCGTCTCATCCTGATACCTTTGAATACTCTGATATTCTTCTTCATCGACATTAAGGAAAACTGTTCCTACAGCTTGATATGAATCATATCTAATCTTATACCATGTAACATTTTTCCCTTTAGCATCCTTTTTTACATATGTTGAATACTTTTGATCTTTAATGGCATTGTGACCTGTTTCAACACCCATTGAATAATAATAGTAAAATGTATTTTTGGTTACTGATTTTTTCTTGCATCCATCAAGAAAATCTAAATCTAAAGCTGTAGTGATTTTACTCTTTGGAAGTAAATATCTAAATCTTGAATCATTATATGAGACACTATATGGCGATACAATTGGTCCAATAATCGCATAGAATACTAAAAATAAAATAATAATTGCTGCAACAATTGATGCTTTATTCTTTCTAAACCTATTAAAAGCATCATGGAAATAACTTATAGGTTTGGTAACTAATTCTTTATCATGAATTTTATCTTCAGTTTTGGCAAACACGAATTTTTCATTTGAAATCTTATATTCATTTGGTTTCATTCTTACTTCGCCCCCATTCTGATACGTGGATCAATTACACCATAGCTTAAATCGATTACGATACTTGCAAATAATCCAATTAAAACATAAAATCCTGAAAGTAACATAAAGAAATCATAATCCTGCATATTAATTGCACTTAAATATAATCCTCCAACACCTGGAATCGAAAATATTTTCTCAATAATTAATGAACCACTTAATACGGCAACAAATTCTCCAACAATTGATGGGAAAATTGGCACCATTGCATTTCTTAATGCATGTCTTCTTGTTGCTTGACCTTTAGTTAAACCTTTTGTTCTAGCTAGTAACATATATTCACTCGTTAAAACTTCAGTTAATTCTGCTCTTGTAAACCTTGCATACCCAGCAATTGATCCAAAAGATAAACAGATAACCGCTGGAACCATTGATTTAAACATATCTAATGAAAAATAGTCATATCCGCTCATCATTGTTAATGGAAACCAATCTAATTTAAAGCAAATTGCATATTGAATCAAGAATGCATATACAAAGCTTGGAACAGAGATTACAATCATTACTCCTGTACTAACGACATGGTCTTGCCATTTATTCTTCTTTAAGGCCGCAAAAATACCTAAACCAATACCAATAGGAACCGCAATTAAAGAAGAATAAACATTTATTAATATAGTTGGTGGTAAGTGTTCAACAAAAATACCCCAAACTGGCTGATTACGATATTCAGGTATATTTATTGAAACACCAAAATCGCCATGAAATATTCTTTTGATGTAATTAATAAATTGAACAGGAATAGGATCATAGTATCCTCTAGCTTCTAACTGTGCCTTAACAATATCAGCATCTTTACCAATTTGAACATCAATAACAATTGGTAAAAGTTTAATCAAGACAAAGCAGATAACCATAATTATAACAAAAGTCATAACTAGAAGTCCTAATCTTTTCATTATGTACTTAAACATATACATAGAAAATTCACTCCTTTATTATAAAATGTCTGTTTAAAGCCATTTTTTTAAAACCTAAATGGTTAAAATGTGGAACAGTTCAGAGACTGTTCCACATAAATAGATCCTCTTAATTATCAGTTATTAACCTTTATAATTAATTTCTCCACCTTGTTGATTTACGAATTTAGTCCATTCTGCATCAGAATAGTTATATTTCATATACTTGATTCCACCATATGCCATGAATGTGTTATATTCATAAGTAATATATTCTACTTTATATGATAACAATGCAGATGAATAATGGTTTTGAATAGGTACTGTATAGTAAACTGATAAGATTTCTTTTTCTAATGCTGCAATTAATTCAATTCTTACATCATCAGAAACAAATCCCTTAGCGAAATTATATTTGCATCCATTTGCACCATTTAAGCAATAATACCAATCAATTAAGCTTAAAGTATCAGTAATATCAGTGTTTCCTTCACCAGCACCTTTAGCAGTAAATTTCATAGTAGCTGCTTTTGTATCCCAAGAAGCTGAATACATGTAGGCAGGGCTTAAATATGCTAATAAGAAGTAACCTGGATCCCAAGCAGCACCGCTCCATCCACCTGTACAAATTTCATATGCACCAGCACGGAAATCATTAGCCCAAGCTTTATCATAAGCTTGCTCTTTCATAACTAATCTACCCTCAAGTGGAGTATCTTCAAGCATTTTTTCAAATGAATCCTTTAAGAAATTAAATGCTCTTGTAGTTGCTTCACTAATAACACCAGTACCTACAATGAATTCAATTTTATCAGTAGCACTAATTTCACCATCAGCTAATGCTTTATTATAAGCTTCAGTAACTAGTTGTTTAGATAATGTTAAATTATAACCTGTAATAGATTGAACAGCCTTATCTAAAGAATCAAATTTTGTCCAATCAACAGAATAAGCTTCACATAATGTCTTCTTAGCTGCATCTGTATCTCTATAACGTAAACCTTCATCAACTGCATAGTAATGCATTGTGTTGAATAAACCAAAACCGGCTTTTGAAGAAGTTGTACAAGTTTGATTGTATGCAACTCTATCAATTGCTAAAGACATAGCTTTTCTAAATTCAACATATGATAAGATTGTCTTGTTATATCCTTCTCTTTGGTTTTTCTTTAATGATTCATAGCTTGATTGTAATTGTA
Organism: Anaeroplasmataceae bacterium; assembly: GCA_016294165.1. Lineage (GTDB taxonomy): Bacteria > Bacillota_I > Bacilli_A > Acholeplasmatales > JAEDCM01 > JAEDCM01. Next base: position 17,016 of record JAEDCM010000013.1, on the reverse strand, counting down.
ATGCACCAACATAATCATCTGGTGTATAAACAGCACGTTCGCTATTCTTATAATCATTAGCAACAGATACATCGATTCCAATTGAAGTTAATTCACCTTTTAAGAATTTCATCTTTTGAGTTTCATATTCACTAATTGTTTCAACATCGATAACATCTGTTTGATATAAACCTTTGTTTCTCTTCAAATCATATCCAAACCATTTATTATTTCTTTCAAGTGTATAATGCTTACCAGCTTGGAATTCAGTTAATTTATATGGTCCCCAACTTGCAGTAGTTTCAACACTTGAATTATATTTAGAAGTCCATAAATCTGTACCTGCAGAAGGTGCAACTTTTGCAGCTTCAAATTTTTCTTTATGAACTAATGGTAAAGAACTAAAGTTGTAAGCAGCATAATATGATAATGAACCATCTTCATTCAATAATTGTAATGGATTATCTAATACTACAACAAGTTCGTATTTGCTTGGAGCAAAAATACCAACTTTATCAAATGATAATTCTGGGAATGTATAATTTGTAAATACTTCACTAACAAAGCATTCTTTTGCTTTTGCTTCATCAGGTGCAGTTTCGATGAATAAATCATATAATTGTTTAACTGTTAATTTTGAATTTACTGTTTTATCTTCTGCTGAACCAGTCCATTTACCGTCAACATATGTGTCACCAAATGAATAATCCCAGTTTACATATGAAACAGCTGTTCCATAATTATTTAAGAATTCATCTAATGTGATACCATCATTTTTCATAACAGTGCTAACAGCTACAACAGCATCTGAATTTTGTTTAACATAATTTTCAGCATTATGAATTACAGTTGAACCAGTATAGAAACTATCTGCACGATAGTTTTGGAATAATGGATCTAATTGTTGTTTCATTGTATAAACAAAGTCTTCAGCAACGATTTTTGTTCCGTCATCCCATACTAAATCATCACGTAATGTGATTTTGTATGCATAGTTCTTTGTAGCATTTGCAGGAACTGCATATTTATCATCACCAGCATAAGTTGCGGTAACATCCTCTAATTTTTTGGCAGCTTCATATTGAATGCTATAACCACCGTCTACGATTTCTCCTTCACTATCAAATTCAAAATCAAATGTAAAGAATGAACTTCCAATAAAATTCATGATTTGAGTATCATTATTATCTTGATATGTTAATTCATTCCAATTTGATGGAGATACAGATGTAAAATCATAGTATGTATATTTTTCATCTTTGTTTCCATCTTTTCCACATGCTGCTAATGTTACTACAGTTAATGTAGCTAATACAGCAGTAAATGCAGAACATAAAACTTTTCTTAATTTCATAAATTTCTCTCTCCTTTTCTAAAATTTATATTGACATTATACCACCTTTTATTTAAAATACCAAGCATTTTTATATAATTTTCTATTATTTTTTTTATTTTCTTGTATATTTATAAATATACAGCGGTGCAAATTTACACTTTTTTTACATCTTTTTTTGAAATCTTATGAATCTAATCCAAAACAATTATTATATAAAGCTTTTTCAATAATATTATTTCATTTTTTTAAAAAAATATAACTAAGTTAAGAATTTCTTATTAAAGTAATTTTCTTAAGCGCTCTACAGCTTCCTTAGTAGCCTCATGAGTTCCAAAAGAAGTTATTCTAAAATATCCTTCTCCTGCAGCACCAAATCCAGCTCCTGGAGTACCAACAATATTAGCTTTTTCCAGCAAATAATCAAAAAATTCCCAGCTAGACATATTATTAGGACATTTTAACCAAATATATGGAGAATTAATTCCACCAGTGAAATAAATATTTTTTTCTTTGAATAATTCACTTAGCATTTTAGCATTTTCCATATAATACTCGATATTCTTTTTGCATTCAGCCATTCCTTCAACGCTTAATGCTGCTTCTGCAGCTCTTTGAACAGGATATGAAACACCGTTAAATTTTGTGGCTTGCCTGCGTGACCAAAGTTTATTTAATGATACATCACCAACCATTAATGATTTTGGCACAACTGTCCATCCACATCTTGTTCCTGTAAATCCTGCAACCTTTGATAAAGAATTAATCTCAATAGCACATTCCTTTGCCCCTTCAATGGCATATATTGAACGTGGATAATCTCCATTAATAAACGCTTCATAAGCTGAATCATAGATGATCAATGAACCAGTTTTAAGAGCAAAATTAACCCAAGCTGTTAACTCTTCAAAATTATATAAAGCTCCAGTTGGATTATTTGGTGAGCATAAATATATTACTCCACCGTTGCAATCTAGACCATCAGGCATTGGTAAGAAATTATTTTCCTTGCAACCATTGATCAAGTGGATTTTTCTTCCACTCATTAAATTTGAATCAACATATACCGGATATACTGGATCTGGAATATAAATATCATTATCTCCAAGAATATCAACAATATTTCCTAAATCACTCTTAGCACCATCAGAAATGAAAATATCTCCACTTAATACTTCGATGCCATTTCTTTTATAATAATCGCTAACAGCATCCTTTAAAAAATCATACCCATATTCTGGTGGATAACCTCTAAATGTTTCTTTTACACTCATTTCATGAGCTGCTTTAACCATCGCATCAGACACAATTTTAGGCAATGGTAAAGTAACATCCCCGATACCAAGTCTAATAACCTTTGCATCCTTATGTGCCTCTTGATAAGCCTTTACCTTTTTTGCAATATCAGAAAACAAATAACTTTCTTTAATATTTTTAAAATTCTCATTAATTTTAATATTCATATTCATACACCCCCTCATATGCTTTACGAGCTTGTCCCTTCATAATAATCCTAAAATCCTTTTTTACGATTATTTCTAAAGATCCACCTCTTAAATCAATGGTAATTGGTGTATCAAATGAACAAATTTTTTGCTTGACACTAGCCGCTGCAACTGCACAAGCTCCAGTTCCGCAAGCCCAAGTCTCGCCACTTCCTCTTTCCCATACACGCATCTGTAAATGATTATCAGAAATGATTTTTACAAATTCCGTATTTACTCTTTCTGGAAATAATTTGTTATTCTCAAAATAGCTTCCTTTTTTCTCTAAATCGAATTTATAAGGATCATCCACATAAATAACGCAATGCGGATTTCCCATTGATACAGCTGTAATCTTGTATTCTACACCATCAACAATGCAAGCCTCATCAATGACTGGAGAATTGGAAACAACGGGAATACTAGCTGGTTCAAATGAAGCAATTCCCATATCAACACTAACTGTATCAACATAACCCTTTTCATCAAGTGATAACTCTAAATACTTAATACCACTCAATGTTTCAACTGCAATTTCTGTTTTATTGATAATTTTATTATCATATAAATATTTTCCAATGCATCTAATGGCATTCCCACACATTTTTCCTTCACTACCATCCGCATTAAACATGCGCATCTTAGCATCCGCAATCTCCGATTTACAAATCATGACAAGCCCATCACTTCCCACCGAGAAATGCCTAGCGGACATCTTAATCGCAATGTCTTCAGGATTTGGCAATTCAGCATCCATACAATTAACATAGATATAATCATTGCCAATTCCATGCATTTTTGTAAACTTTATATCCATCTTACATACACCCCTTATTTTAAGCATTCAGAATAAGGAGTATATCTAAAAATTCAAGATAATCACCAAGTATATAAACTAAAATGATTATCTTGTTTTTTTTATTCCTTATCGATTTCTGAAATACCCATTGTAATTTCTTCTAATACATCTAATAATACTTTAACCGTATCTAGACAAGTGAATACTGCAACATTATTATCAATTGCCGCACGACGAATAATCTTTCCATCGTTATTTGGATTTATTCCTTCGCTTGATGTATTAATAACATATGTTACATAACCACTCTTAATTGATTCTAATATTTCTTCTGAACCTTGTGATAATTTTTTCTTAACTCTTGTTTTAATTCCATTCTTCTTCAAGAATTTTGTTGTACCACTTGTTGCTTCAATATTAAATCCTAAATTATAGAATCTTCTAATTAAAGGTAACGCAACCTCTTTATCTTGATCTGCTATTGTCGCAAGAATTGTACCATAATTAGCAACCTTAACTCCTGAAGCCTTTAATGATTTAAATAAAGCACGGTTTAAAGAAACATCATATCCAATTGCCTCTCCCGTTGATTTCATTTCTGGTGATAAAACAACATCAAGACCGGTAATCTTTGTAAATGAGAATGTTGGAGATTTTACATACCATCTCTTACGTTTTGGCGCAACACCAACATATCCTAAATCCTTTAATTTGCTTCCAAGCATAACCTTTGTTGCAATATTCGCAATTGGAATATTTGTTGATTTTGCTAGGAATGGAACTGTTCTTGATGAACGAGGATTTACTTCAATAATTGATACAAAATTATTTTTATCAACAATAAATTGGATATTATATAACCCAATCATATTTAATTTAATACCAATTCTTCGTGTATAATCAATAATGACATCTTGAACCTCTTTTGATAAAGAATATGGAGGATAAACACTCATTGAATCCCCTGAGTGAACTCCTGTACGCTCAATATGCTCCATGATACCAGGAATAAATACATCCTCACCATCACAAATTGCATCAACCTCACACTCTTGGCCTGATACATATTTGTCAACTAAAACTGGATGCTCATTATCAAATTCCACAGCCTCTTTTACTTTTTCTCTAAGAACTTGTTCTTCATATATGATATGCATCATTCTTCCACCAAGTACGAATGATGGACGAACTAAAACTGGATAACCGATTTCATTAGCAGCATTAACAGCCTCTTCAACTGAATAAACACCATATCCTTTAGGCATTGGAATATTAATTTCCTGCATTGCCTCTTCAAATAGCTCTCTATCCTCTGCTAAATCAATTGATTTGGCTGAAGATCCAAAGATTTTAATACCTGCGTTATCAATTTTATCAGCTAAATTAATAGCTGTTTGACCTCCTAAGGCCACAATAACTCCTTCTGGCTTTTCAAATTCAATGATATTCATTACATCCTCATATGTTAATGGTTCAAAGTATAACTTATCAGATGTTGTATAATCAGTTGAAACAGTTTCTGGGTTACAGTTAATGATAATTGCTTCATAGCCTGATTCTCTAATACCCCAGATGGCATGTACAGTTGTATAATCAAATTCCACACCTTGACCGATACGAATCGGTCCAGAACCTAAAACAACAATTTTCTTTTTATCAGTTCTAATAGCTTCATTTTCACTTTCGTATGTTGAATAATAGTATGGAACATACGCTTCAAATTCTGAAGCACATGTATCAATCATTTTATAAACTGGGAAAATATTATATTTCTTTCTTAAATTAAACATTTCCTCAGCCGTTTTATGATAAATCTTACCTAAATAAGAATCTGAAAATCCCCATTTTTTTGCATATCTTAGCATTTCTTCATTCAATGGATTTGCCATTAATTCTCTTTCCATTTCCACAATATGCACAAATTTATCTAAGAAGAATCGATCAATCTTCGTAATCTTATATATTTTTTCTACAGAAATATTGCGTCTAAATGCTTCTAATACTGCATAGATTCTTTCATCAGTATTTTCAATGATAAATTTAATTAAATCCTCATTGCTCATATGCTTGCATTTTTCAATCTCTAGATGATCAACCTTATTTTCTAATGAACGGACAGCCTTTAGAATTGACTCCTCAAAGGTTCTACCAATACTCATTACCTCACCAGTAGCCTTCATTTGGGTAGATAAGCAACGATTCGCATCCTGGAATTTATCAAATGGGAATCGAGGAAATTTACATACAACATAATCTAATGTTGGCTCAAAAGAAGCAATTGTTGAAGAAATCTCAATTTCATCTAATGTTAAACCACAAGCAATTTTCGCACTAACACGAGCAATCGGGAATCCAGATGCTTTAGATGCTAAAGCTGATGAACGAGAAACACGTGGATTAACTTCAATAACATAATAATTAAATGAATATGGATCTAAAGCGAATTGAACATTACATCCACCCTCAACACCTAACGCACGAATAATTTTTAATGCTGAATTTCTTAGCATTTGATATTCCTTATTTGTTAATGTTTGTACTGGCGCAACAACAATAGAGTCTCCAGTGTGAATACCTACTGGATCAACATTTTCCATTGAACAAACAATGATAGCTGTATTGTTCTTATCACGCATAACCTCTAATTCAATTTCTTTAAAACCTTTAATTGATTTTTCAATTAAAACTTGAGTAACTGGTGAAAGCTTTAATGCATTTTTTACAAGCGGAATAAGTTCTTCTTCATTATCCGCAAATCCACCACCAGTACCACCAAGCGTAAAGGCCGGACGCACAATAATTGGATATCCAATCTTACTAGCAGCCTTTATAGCTTCATCAATAGTTGTGGCAATAACTGATTCACAAATTGGCTCATTGATCTCTAAGCATAGATTTCTAAATAACTCACGATCTTCAGCCTTTTCAATAGCATTCGCATCAGTTCCCAATAATTCAACATTACATTCATCAAGAATACCTTTTCGAGCAAGTTTCATTCCTAAATTAAGTCCTGTTTGCCCTCCAATTGAACAAATCAAACCATCAGGACGCTCATATCGAATTATTTTTGCAACATGCTCTAAATCAAGAGGTTCCATGTAAACTTTATCCGCGATATTAGTATCAGTCATAATAGTCGCAGGATTTGAGTTAACTAAAACAACCTCATATCCTTCTTCCTTTAAAGCTAGACAAGCTTGAGTTCCGGCATAGTCAAACTCCGCAGCTTGACCAATAACAATTGGGCCAGAACCAATAACCATTATTTTCTTTAAATCTGTACGTTTTGGCATTATTCAGCACCTCCAAAATCACGTAATAATTGAATATATTGTTTGAACAAATATTCAGAGTCCTCAGGACCAGCCGCAGATTCTGGGTGGTATTGAATAGACATAACATGATTATCAACATCACGCATTCCTTCAAGCTCACCATCAATAACATTGACATGAGTAAGCTCAAGACCAGTTCCTAGAAGGGAATCCTTATCAATCGCAAAGGAATGGTTTTGACTAGTAATTTCGATTGTATTATTGATGATGTTCTTAACAGGGTGATTAGCACCACGGTGTCCAAACTTCATCTTATATGTCTTTGCTCCATAAGCAAGACCAATGATTTGATGTCCTAGGCAGATTCCAAAAATTGGAAGTACCCCTTTACATTTTTTTACAAGTTCAATTACTTCTTTTGCATCAAATGGATCACCAGGACCATTTGAAATAAATAAACCATTAGGGTTATGCTTCATAATATCCTCAAATGTAGAATTATAAGGCACAACAACCACATTACATCCAAATTGATTAAATTTTCTTACTATATTCATCTTAATTCCACAATCAATAGCCACAACTGTATATAATGGATTAGCAGTTCTTGAATACCATGTTTTTTTAGTTGAAACCTTAGATAATTGATCATGGGCAAAATCCATATTTCTTAAAATGTCTAAAACCTCATCAGTATCTCGATTGATATCACAAATCATTGCTAATTGAGAACCAGTATTTCTAATAACTCTTGTTAGCTCTCTTGTATCAATATTTGAAATACCAACAACATCATTTTCATCCATTACATCACCTAATGTTTTTGTAGCTCTAAAATTAGATGGATTATCATTATACTCTCTTACAATAAAACCACTCATTTTTATTGCTTTTGATTCGTAATCATCATCAGTAATTCCATAATTTCCAATTAGTGGATATGTCATACAAACAAATTGATCACAATATGATGAATCTGATAGTATCTCTTGATATCCTACCATTGAGGTGTTAAACACTATTTCTGCAATTTTGTCTTTCTTACTACCAAAGCCTATACCTTCAAAAACTCTTCCATTTTTCAGTACAAGCTTACGATTATTAGCAATCTTCATTTTTCATTATCCTTTCGCTTTAAATATAAAAAAATAGTTCTCTAGCCAAAAAGACTAGAAAACTAGTATAAACAAAAAATCTATTTATCTAATAATCTTTTTAGCCTCTCTGGACTATTTTAAAGTTTCCCTAAGAATAATACGCATATTACTCTTTCAATGATATCTATGTATTTATACATAAACACTACAAATAGATTATCACTAAGACCATCATCTGTCAAGGGAAACCCAAAATATTCAACAAGAAAAATTCATCTTTTTAAAATAAAGCTAAATTTTTGCATAATAGTTTATTCATATTTATTAATAATTGCTTGAGCACAATCAATTCCATCCTTTAATGCTACAACAACCAAGGATTGACCGTTTTTCATATCGCCACAAACAGATATTTTGTCATTATATGTAAAACCATTTAGTTTAATTCTATTAGAAGCATTATCTAAACCATATAATGATAAATCCTCATCAGTAGTACCAACAAATCCCATTGCGATTATTAGACAATCACAGTCCACATATTTTCTACTACCTTCAACATCTTTAAATATTCCTTTACCATTTTCAACAACAAAAGTAACATTTTTAATATATACACCTTTAAGCTCATTATCTTTAACAACAAGTTCATCAATTGTTGTTTCATATTTTCTAATATCATGACCCATCAATTCATTTGCCTCTAACACCCCATAATCGGTTTTCTTTTTGTTCGGATAGTTTGGCCATGGAAGGGTATTATTTTCTGGTGGCTCTTTAGTTATTTCTAACTCCATGATACTTTTTGCTCTTTGTCTTGCGGCTGTACCACAGCAGTCATTAGCGGTATCTCCACCACCAACAATAATTACATTTTTATCCTTTAAATCATATTTAAAAGGTTTATTATCTAATAAGTCTTTTGTTGTTTCTGTTAGGAAATCAACTGCATATAAAATACCTTTAGCATCACTGTTTGGTAATGCAAGTCTTCTTGCCATTGATGTACCACAAGCAAAGACGATTTCATCATACTTTTTATTAAGATCATCCATGCTGATATCTTTTCCAACCTTGGTATTATTAATAAATTTTATACCTTCCTCTTTTAATAGGTTAATTCTTCTATCAATAATATTCTTTTCAATTTTCATATTTGGTATTCCATACATTAATAGCCCACCAAATCGATCATTTTTTTCATAGACAGTAACCTGGAAACCCGCATAGTTAAGCTTTTTTGCACATGATAGACCAGCAGGACCCGAACCAATCACTGCTACTTTTTTACCATTTTTTTTGATATCCTTTTTAGGCTTAATCCAATTATTTTCAAAAGCTTTCTCAATCAAAAATAATTCATTGGCCTTGATGCCTACTGCCTCACCATTAATTGAACATGAACAGCATGCCTCACATAATGCCGGACACACGCTTCCTGTAAATTCTGGAAATGGTGCCGTTTTTTCTAATCTTTTATATGCTTCCTCATATAGTCCTAAATATATCAAGTGATTCCATTCAGGAATAAGGTTTGATAATGGACAACCAACATTACGATTATTAATTTTCATTGCTGATTGACAAAATGGAATTCCACAATTCATACAACGACTTGCTTGCTCTCTTTGAGTATCTAAATCAAAAGGAATGTGAAAATCATTAAAATTATCGATACGAGATAGTGGAGCTATTTCTTCTTTGTTTTTTCTTTCATATTCCATAAAACCAGTTGGCTTTCCCATTATCTCACCTCCATATATTTATTAAATGCATCTAATTCAGGGTTACTACTTCCTTTTTGTTTAAACTCTTCAATATAATTCATAATAACCGCATAATCTCTAGGCAACACCTTGAAGTAATCCTTTGGATCAAAGCTATAAAATAAATTTGATGCATATTCTGAATTAGTATAATCAATATGATTTTTCAATAATCCCTTAACAATAGCTATATCCTTATCATCTAAATCCATAATAGAAACTAATTCAGTGTTAACATTCTTCTTATTAATCAAGCCATGAATGTAAGCAACACCACCGCTCATACCAGCCGCAAAATTTCTTCCAATCTTTCCTAATACTAATACGACTCCACCAGTCATATATTCACAACCATGTAGACCGCATCCTAAAGTTACAACTCGCGCACCAGAATTTCTAATTGCAAATCTTTCACCAGCAATACCATCCACATAACACTCTCCACTTGTTGCACCATATAGCGCAACGTTTCCACAAATGATATTTTTTTCAGGAGCAAATGTTGCTTGTGGTGCCGGTTTAACGATTAATTTTCCTCCACATAAACCTTTTCCTAAATAATCATTGGCATCACCAGTAACATTAATTGTTACACCATTTGTAAGAAATGCTCCAAAAGAATTTCCAGCATTTCCTAATGCATTGATGGTAATAGTATCCTCTTTTAATCCTTGATCCTTATAAACCTTAGCAATTTCATTTGATAAAATCGTACCAAATGAACGATTTACATTAGAAATTTCAAGATCAATTTGTTTTAAAGAACCATCCTTAATTGATTCTTGGCAAAGAGGTAATAAAACACGTGAATCAATAGTATTATCTAAATCGATTTTCTTATATTCTTTAAATACATTATCAATTCTATTTACAACTTTTGCGTTAAATAATAACTTAGATAAATCAATTCGATCCTTATATTTAGGATTAACATGTAATAATTCGGTATGTCCAACCATTTCATTGATTGTTCTAAATCCTAGCTTAGCCATATATTCTCTTAGCTCACTAGCAATAAACTTCATAAAGTTCATTACATATTCCGGTTTACCTTTAAAATTAGCTCTTAATTTTTCATCCTGAGTTGCAATTCCAACCGGACAAGTATTCATATTACAAACACGCATCATAATACATCCCATTGCAATAAGTGGTCCAGTCGCAAATCCAAATTCTTCAGCTCCTAAAAGGATAGCAACCGCTAAATCTCGACCTGTTAAAAGTTTACCATCAGTTTCAATTCTAACACGATCACGCAATCCATTCATCACTAATGTTTGATGAGTTTCTGATAAACCAATCTCCCATGGAATACCAGCATTGTTAATAGATGTACGCGGTGAAGCTCCGGTACCACCGTCATATCCAGAAATTAAAATTGTATTAGCTCCAGCTTTAACAACACCAGCAGCTATTGTCCCTACTCCTGATTCACTAACAAGTTTAACCGAAATTCTTGCCTTGCGATTAGCATTCTTCAAATCATAAATTAATTGAGCTAAATCCTCAATAGAGTAGATATCATGATGAGGAGGTGGCGAAATTAATGTTACTCCTGGTGTTGAATGTCTTGCCTTAGCAATCCATGGGAAAACCTTGTTACCAGGCAATTGTCCTCCCTCTCCAGGCTTTGCACCCTGTGCCATTTTAATTTGAATTTCAATCGCATTCGTTAAATATTCAATTGTTACACCAAAGCGTCCTGATGCAACCTGCTTGATTTGGGAACAACGATTATCCCCATTGCTATCAGTAACATATCGTTCTCTTTCTTCTCCACCTTCACCAGTATTAGATTTTCCACCTAATCTATTCATAGCGATAGCCATACATTCATGGGCTTCCTTTGAAATAGAACCATAGCTCATCGCACCAGTTTTAAATCTCTTAACAATTTCCTCTACTGATTCAACCTCATCAATTGAGATGGCACGTGAGTAATCTAAACTCATAGTATCTCTTATATTGATTGTTTTCTTCTCTAATAATCTCGTGAATTCTTTATACTCACTATAATCTCCACTTCGACATGCGGATTGTAAATGGAAAATAGTAAGTGGATCATATAAATGATCATGTTCATTTTTACGATATCCATGTAATCCTACTGAATCTAGGGTATCATCTTTACGATTATAAGCTTTGCTATAAAGCTTAATTGCATTTTCTTCAATCTGCTTTAATGAAATACCACCAATTGAATTTGGAGTATTTGTAAAATATTTATTAATTATTTCATCATCAAGACCAACGCATTCAAATATTTGGGCACCATTGTATGATTGAATAGTTGAAATACCCATCTTTGAAACGATCTTGACAATTGATTTTAAAACAGAGTGAGCATAATTATGCTTAGCTTGTTCTTTGGATACTTTAATATATCCTCTATCCACATATTCATCAATTGTTTCATAAACCAAATATGGATAAATTGCAGTCACACCAAAACCAATTAAACATGCATAATGATGAATTTCTCTTGGCTCTGATGCCTCTAAAACAATTGATATGTGTGTTCTTTTGGAAACTCTAGTTAAATATTGGTGTAATCCTGAAGATACTAATAATGATGGAATTTTTATTCCTTTTCCCACACGATCAGTAAGAATGATAATTGAAGCTCCATTATCAATCTTATTTTCACACTCTTTAAAAATACGATTTAAGGCTTCTTCCATACTTTCATTAGTATAGTCATATCTAAATGATACTGATTCAACCTTTAATCCTTTGGATTTTTCGATATTCTTAATCTTGTAGAAATCTTGTGGTAATAAAATAGGATTTTCCACTCTAATTCTAAAAGCATTCTTTTCTGAAGGATTTAATAGATTTCCTTCTCTTCCTAAATACACAATCCCACTAGTAACAATATCCTCTCTTATAGAATCAATAGGTGGATTTGTTACTTGAGCAAATCTTTGTTTAAAGAACTGATATAAATTGAATTCTTTTTCCATTAAAACCGCAAGTGGAATATCTGTTCCCATTGATACGACCTTTTCATTATCATTAGCCGCAAGTGGAATAATTCCTTCCATTAACTCATCATAAGTATATCCACACTCATGCTGAACAAAATGAATATCTTCTTCAAACTTAGGCACCTCTATATCCGGAATTTGATCTAATTTAATGATATTATTGTTCCATTTTTTATATGGATACATCTTTGAATATTTCATCTTTATTTCATCATTAGAAATGATGCGTTTTGCTTCAGTATCAACTAATAAAATCTTTCCAGGCTCCAAACGTTTTTTTTCTAAAATCATTGATTCATCAATTGGAAGTGATCCAGTTTCTGAGAATAAGATTAAATAATCATCCTTTGTAACATAGTATCTTGATGGTCTTAATCCGTTTCGATCTAATGATGCTCCAAGCTTAACCCCATCAGTAAATAAAACAGCTGCTGGACCATCCCATGGCTCCATAAATGTTGAATGGAACTCATAAAAAGCTTTTAAATCCGGATCCATTCTTGAATCCTTACTCCATGGCTCAGGAATCATCATCATAATTGTTTCTTCCATTGATTTTCCATTTAAATACATAAATTCCAAGAAATTATCAAACATCGCTGAATCAGATGATTCCTTTGGAATTAAAGGAATAATTTTCTTTAAATCATCATTGAATACATTTGATTTAAATAATCCTTCTCTAGCCTTTACGGAGTTAACATTTCCACGAATAGTGTTAATCTCTCCATTGTGGCATAAAAATCTATTTGGGTGGGCACGTTCCCATGATGGGAAGGTATTAGTTGAGAATCTTGAGTGAACTAAAGCGATGGCTGACTCAACCTTTGTATCCTTTAAATCCAAATAGAAATCTCTTACTTGTGTTGATACAAGCATTCCTTTATAAACAATTGTTCTTGAAGAGAAAGAACAAAAATATAAATTTAAATCTTCTTTTATAGCGATTGATTCAATTACTCTTCTAGCAACATATAGTTTACGCTCAAAATCAAGTGCTGAAGTGATATTATCAGGTTTTTTAACAAAAACTTGAACGATATATGGCATCGCATTAAGCGCTGTTTTACCAATACCATATGTATCAACTGGACAACGTCTATATCCTAAAACAATTAATCCTTCAGAAACCAATGTATCGGTTACTAAGGTCATTTCCTTTTCTCTTAATTCATCATTTTTAGACATAAAAATTTGTCCAACACCATAGTCTCCTTCCTTAGGAAGAGTAAACCCAAGTTTTTCCTCTCTAAAGAACTTATCAGGTATTTGGATAAGAATTCCGGCCCCATCACCTGAATTGTCTTCAGCTCCCGTACCACCTCTATGCTCAAGATGAATTAAGATATCTAATGCATCCTTGATTGTTTTATGTGTTTTAATTCCTTTAATTTGTGCTATTGCTCCAATACCACAAGCATCATGCTCATAACTTGAATCATATAGCCCCATTTTCTTTGGATATTCCATAATATTTTCCTCCTATATTATGCTTTAATTGCCGCACCAATAAAATCTCTGAACAATGGATGTGGGCGTTGCGGCCTTGATAAAAATTCCGGATGAAATTGGCAAGCTACAAACCATGGATGGTTTTTAAGCTCAACGATTTCGACTAAATTTTGTTTTTGATTCCTTCCAGACACGATTAAATCCTTGGTGAATAATTCGCTAAAACTATTATTAAACTCATAACGATGTCTGTGACGTTCTTTAATATCTAATGAATTATACGCTCTAAAAGTTTTAGTATCTTCGGTAATATGACAATCATATAATCCTAATCTTAAGGTTCCACCCATTTCAATTCCCTCATATTGATCCTTTAAAAAATCAATAATTGGATGGGTTGTCTCTGGATCTAATTCCGTTGAATTGGCATCAGTATAACCAAAGACATTTCGAGCATATTCGATGCATGCAAGTTGCATTCCAAAACAAATTCCTAAAAATGGAATATTGTTTGTCCTAGCGTATTTGATTGCACATATTTTCCCTTCACTAGCACGTTTTCCAAATCCACCAGGCACTAAAATACCATCGGCTTCTTTTAAATATGCACTTACATTTTCATCAGTTAGATTGTTGGCATCGACATAATCAATATTGATTTTCTTTCCATGAAAATAACCAGCTGATTTTAAAGCTTCACTAACTGATAAATATGCATCATGTAATTCTACATATTTTCCTACTAAAGCAATTTTTACTTCACCATTTAAATTTTCTATTTTATGAATAAGATCATTCCACTCAGACATATCAGCTTCCTTAGCAGTCATATTAAAATGCTTAAGAATGATATCATCAACATGCTGCTCATGTAAATTGGTTACTACTGAATATAAGATTTTTGCATCCTTCGCCACAATAACTGCTTCCTTATCAACATCACAAAATAAAGCAATCTTTTCCTTTTGAGATTCGTTAATATCAACTTCACTTCTTAAAATAATGATATCTGGTTGAATCCCAATACCTCTCAATTCTTTTACGGAATGTTGAGTAGGCTTTGTTTTAATTTCTTCAGCTGCATGTAAATATGGAACTAATGTATTATGAACATATAAGGTATTTTCATATCCAAAGTCTCTTCTTGCTTGTCTAATAGCTTCTAAAAATGGGAGAGACTCAATATCACCAACTGTTCCTCCAATTTCTGTTATAATAAAATCGGCATTAGATTCTAAAGCTGCTGCTTTAAGCTTATTTTTGATTTCATTTGTAATATGAGGAATTACTTGAACTGTCGCTCCAAGATAATCGCCTCTTCTTTCTTTAGCAATTACACTTGAGTAAATTCTTCCGGTTGTTATATTGGAATTTTGACTTAAATTTTCATCGATAAATCTTTCATAATGTCCTAAATCCAAATCGGTTTCTGCCCCATCATCTGTTACAAAAACCTCACCATGTTGATAAGGAGACATTGTTCCCGGGTCAACATTTATATAAGGATCAAATTTTTGCATGAATACTTTGAATCCCCTATTTTTTAGCAATCTTCCTATTGATGAAGCTGCAATACCTTTTCCAAGTGATGAAACTACACCACCAGTTACAAAAATGAATCTCGTTTTCTTATTTTCCATATTTGTATCCTCTTTTAATCCTTATATTTATCTATAATCATCAATGCAGATTGTTTTTTGGTAATTCGAAGCTGCATTGCTTG
This sequence comes from Anaeroplasmataceae bacterium, assembly GCA_016294165.1. GTDB lineage: Bacteria > Bacillota_I > Bacilli_A > Acholeplasmatales > JAEDCM01 > JAEDCM01. Next base: position 1,118 of record JAEDCM010000013.1, on the reverse strand, counting down.
CCTTTCTATATATTTATGGGCCTCGTCCTCTGATAGGTGAGCATACTTAATCAACTTTATTTTAGCCTCATCAACTAATCTAATTATTTCTAAACGTTCCTTAATTGGAACATTTTTATTATCCAAATTATGAATTCTTTCTCTTGTCAAACACAACAATCTAAAAACTTGGATGAAAGTTTCCGCAGAGGCTGGGCGAGCAATTGTAAATATCCCTAATTCATGAGTTTTATCAAAAACCTCATGATATGTTTCACTACTAGTAAAGATAATGACACCAATACCATAAGTCTCACTAACATCAATTGAAAATGATAATCCATCTCCTGAAGCTAATGAATTATTAACTATAACAATTTCATAATGCCTTTCTAACACCATTCTTCTTGCTAGTGAGGTATTAGATGCATAATCAACTGAGTCGATTCCATCAGGGGGAAATAATTTTTTGATCGTTCCTATAAACTTATCGCTAGACGAAACAACTAAAATTTTGTATTTTGTTTCCTTTAGCATAACGCTCCCCCTTTCTTAAAAATCTAGTTTTCTAATTACATATTTTTATAAAAATCAAATATTTCCTTTGGTAAATACTTTTTAACAAATTCACTATCCGTTGCTTTAGTTAAAGCATCTTCAAAGCAAGTGTTTTTAATTGAATTTCCGCAAGTATCATCTTGCATTGCATAAATAATCAATCCAAAAGCAACATATGGATTCATAAGTGATGTTACTTCAATAACAATGCTTCCATCGTCAAAAGTTATTTTTTCATCTCCATATAATTCTTTTGTTGGATTTAAAAATAATTCTATCTCATTATAATGCTTAAGCAGATTTTCATACTTACTTTCTAAATTATCTCCAGATATTTCAAGATAGCATTTATTTTCAACCTCATCACGAACAGGCTTTACTGAAAAATCGGCATATAACCCGTTTTTTGAAGCAATGGTATGAACAACACTAATAAAGCTAACTGCATCATCTGCGGCTTTTAAAGGACTAGCCTTTTGGCAGAAAATACGATTTTGTCCAGGACCTGATTCATGATGTGATGCAACTGGATTAATTCCCATTTCTGATAACGATAAGCAAATTTCTCTACGAACATTTTC
>JAEDCM010000062.1 GCA_016294165.1 Anaeroplasmataceae bacterium | reverse complement strand
AACTTTATTAAAAAAGTTTAAATTTATACTTGATTAATAATAGTTAATCACTCCTTTTATTGTTAAAAAATCTTATTTTATCTAAATTATAGCATTAAAAATTGATTATTACTACATTTATAGGATTATCAGAAAAAAAATAAGTATAAAAGTTATTGTAATGTATTGTAGAAATGTATCAAATATTGTGTTAAAATGATAGTATAGATGTATATAGGCGGTGTTTTTGATGAATGTAAAAAAATGTTATGAACAGCTTGAAGGGGACTACAAGGGGATTTTATTTAGATTATCAAATGATGAAGCAATCATTAGATTTCTAAAAAAATTCCTTAAGGATGAAACATTTTCAAATTTAAAAAAAGAGTTATATTTAAATAATCGTGAAAAATCCTTTTTATATGTTCATGCATTAAAGGGTATTTGTTCAAATATGGGATTTTTAAAGTTATTAAAAAAGTGCTCTGATTTAACTGAAAATATTAGATCTGAATCATCAGAAATAACCGTAACTACTAAAGAACTATTTGATATAGTAGAACAGGAGTATAATCATACAATACTAACCATTAAAGAAACAGTAGAAAGTGAGTGATAATACATGCTATCGAAGAAGAATGTGCTGATTGTTGAAGATTCTTTAATTGATAGAGAGATGTTATCTGAAATATTATCAAATACTTATAATGTTTTTCAAGCTGAAGATGGACAATGTGCTTTAAATTTTTTAAGAGAAACAAAGGACAATATTTCAATAATTCTTCTTGATATTAATATGCCAGTTATGGATGGATATGCTTTTTTAAGAGAAATAAAAAATGATTCTAGATTGTCAATGATACCAGTAGTCATCACGACTGAAAGCAATGATATTGATAGTGAAATTGAGGCTTTTAGCTTGGGAGCTATTGATTTTATCACAAAACCATATAATCCAGTTATTATATTAAAACATATTGAAAATTTTATTAAATTCAGTGAAACAAATTCATTTATTCGAAAATATCAATATGATCAGCTTACAGGTGTTTATACTAAAGAGCATTTTTATAATAAGGTAAGTGAAATTTTGCGTCATAGTCAAGAGGAAAAGTATGTTTTAATTGCGACAAATATTGAAAATTTTAAGTTGTTTAATGACACCTTTGGAAGAATAGAAGGTGACAAATTACTTGTGGAAGTATCTAAATATTTTAAAAAACATTTAGGGAATAATTCTATTTTAGGTAGATTTAGTGCTGATCGTTTCTTGTGTTTTACTACTAGAGAATTTGTTGATGAGCTTCGTAGCTTTGGAAATTATAATACACAAATTAGAGAAAATGTTATCATCCGTTATGGTGTGTATAATATCATTGATAAGAGTATTTCAGTTGAGCAAATGTGTGATCGTGCACTACTTGTTGCGGATACTATAAAAGGTCAATATGACACATATTTCGCTATTTATGATGATGTTTTACGTAGCACATTGCATCGTAATAAATTAATAAATGATACAATGGAAGAAGGAATTTTAAAGAAACAATTTAAGGTATATCTTCAGCCTAAATATAGCATTAAAGATGGGAAAATAATTGGTTGTGAAGCCTTAGTTAGATGGGAACACCCAATATTAGGATTTTTAACTCCAGGAGATTTCATTCCTTTATTTGAAGAAAATGGATTTATCTTTAAGATGAATAATTATGTTTGGGATGAAGTATGCTCTTTAATTGCAAGTTGGAAGAATAAAGGAATAAAGCTTTTACCTATTTCCGTAAATATCTCTCGCTCTGATTGCCTGAGATGTAATTTAGGAGAATTATTCAGGAGTTTAGTTGATAGATATGGAATCGATTCAAAATACTTTCATGTAGAGATTACGGAAAATGTATATGTAAATAATCCTGATCATATCATTAAATCTTTAGAGGAGATAAAAAATAATTCCTTTAAGATTGAAATGGATGATTTTGGTAGTGGATATTCTTCACTTAATATGTTAAGTCAAATTAGTGTTGATGTTTTAAAACTAGATATGAGCTTTATAAGCAATGAGACAAAGAAAACGGAAGAAGAAAGTATTTTAAGTGATGTTATTAATATGGCTCATCGTCTACGACTAAAGGTTGTTGCGGAAGGTGTTGAAGAGGAATATCAAGTTAATCGATTGAAAAATTGTGGATGTGATTTTGCACAAGGATATTATTATGCTAAACCAATGCCAGTTGAAGACTTCTTAAATGTTCTAAATAATAACTAGAATCCTAAGTGTGAACTGACCCTTGTCAAGTAGACACAGGAAAATTAAAATAATTAAAAGTAAATA
>JAEDCM010000040.1 GCA_016294165.1 Anaeroplasmataceae bacterium | reverse complement strand
ATAAAGATTTTCGAGTGCAAGCACTTGCTTACATAGAAAAATAAGGTGTTTGAGGGCTGTAAATTAGTTTGTAATATGTAGAATAATTTTGATAGATATATGATAGACATGTGATAGATATTTAATAGATATATGATAGATACTTGATAGATAACTATAAAAAATAGATAATTATTTAAAAAATTCTAATTCAAATTAATTAAATCCCATATAAAATTAGATAAAAATTCCAATAAATCCTTCTTGTTTTTCCTATCATCTCTTGGATTTAATGGAAATGCCCCAACAGATTCCAAAGCACCTTCTTTTTCATAAAATATTTCCTTTTCTCTTCCAGGATAAAGCACATAAGCTGCTATTGTATCTTCTATTGCATCCTTATATGAATGCATTTTAACCACATCCTGGTTTTTATAATCCTCTGATTTAATATCCAGCTTATATTTTGCATCAAAATGAATCAGGAATGTTTTTTCTGCAAAGCTGATTGATAATGTGTAATCTGGCCTTAATTTAACTGAATATGAATAATAGTCAGAATCCTTTTTAAATGTTTTATTATACATCAGATCTATTGATATTTTTAAATCATCAATAAAACCATCCAATTCGACAGAATCGATATTATTATCCAAACTTAAGCTTTCCCCATCAATCAAATCACTTAAATTCAAATCAAAGCTCTTTATGACCCCTTCCTTAAGTGAAATATTCAATTTTTTATCATCTACATCAAAAAGGTCTTCAAAGCTTATTTCCATATCTGTCAATTCGCCAATCACATCCAAAAGCTCAAAATAGCACCAATATTCATATAATCTGTAAACTTTCTTTTCATATCCTCTGAAATCTTCAACCACTTCATCCCAATTGAGCTTAAATCCTAACTCAAACAAGAGATAGTATTCAAGAATGTCACGATAGCCTTCCTTTTTCTGAAGAACCTGTGAATTTAAAGGAGGATAATCCATTGTAGATATGTCTAAAAAGTATCTTGCTGAAAGATAATAGCTTAGAGTTTCCTTATACTCATGAAGCTTGTCAGTTACATACCCCTCTTCCACTTTTTCAAGCAAATCATCTATTAAGTCATCAATGAATAGCAAAAAGTTTTTGTAAAATCTGTTTTCAGGAACATCTATGGAATCAACATATTTAAGTTCCTTGATTTTAAGGGGAACATATCCTTTTGTCTTATGCCATACGGAATCATTAGATTTTTCTATTTTTTCCAAGTTTTCACTGTTTGAAAAAACGTCTATGAGTTCATTAGGGCCAATATTAGAGGCCATTGATGTAGGAACTTCCTCTATGGTCTCTTCAAGCAAGGTGTATAAATTTCTTGATAGGTATTCAACAGTTGCAGGAAGATTCTCATCCTCAAACAGGTATTCAAGAAGCATGAAATCCTCATATGGAGTCTTATTTGAAGATCCTATTTCCAATGACTGGTAAACTGGAGAATCCAGTTCATAAATAAGGCCAGAGGAGAATCTGGATAAGTCTCCAATCATGGTAGCATAGTCTTTGCTGTAATTGATCTTTCTAGAGCGAACCTCTATAGGGAATTTGTATAAGCTTTTATCTTCTCTAAAAATATCCAAAAATGTCTTTCCAACATAGCTTCCAAAGTTCAAAAAGCCGAGACTTTTATTTGGAAATAGCTCTATTGGACTGTTTTTAGTATTTTTTAAACTGTAAAATACATCCAAATCAGAATCGTCACTTTCAAATTCAACTGTATACTTATGCTCTTCCAATAGCAAGACATTTGCATTAAAATTAGAATTTTTATAATATTGAATAGGGGTTCTATTGTCATAGGATTCTACAATAGGAACATTATATAGAATTAGATTTCCAAGAGTAATTTCCTTGTTAATGCTATCTGTAGGCAGATTAATAAATCCTGTATAATCTATTGAAAGCTTAAATGTTCCGAATAGATTGTTATCCTCATCAATAGCGTTTATTTTTATATATTGTTCCATATTTTGACCTTTTAATTAATGAATGAAACATATCTTTGTTTTCTTAAGATCTTTTTCATTTCCTCTAACTTCTTAAATGATTCTGGATATTTAACCATGTCTTCAGTGCCTATAACACTATCAGAGCATAAATTGGATAATTCCTCTAATGTTTCACCGATTATCTTTTCTGAACCATGCAATTTAGGAAGCATTTTCTGCTTAATGCATGCATCAAAGTAGCGTGTCCAATTGTCAAATTTAGTTGGTTTTCTTTCATATTCCCATGCTACAGCCATGAACCGAACTATTTCGTTGATAACTCTAAATCCAAAATCAAATCCAGATTTTGATAAAATAGTTTGGAATGAATTAATTTCATATGAAAAAACATCCCAAAATGGCTCATCATCTATCACGACATCAGAAAAGATTTCTCTAAGTTCATCTATTCCATACTCCCTTATTTCTTTTCCAGCTAAAGGATTTTCCAAATATTCAATGTTTCCACTTGGAGATGATAGCTTAATATTATCATTCATGTAATCAGAAGCAGAATAGGTCTCAAACTCAATAACATTAGCACGGTCAAGAACTTTTGGAGAGAACATGTAAGTGGTTTCATCTACGTTTACTGTACCTATGATGAATAGGTTTTCTGGAAGAGTGAGTTCCTCTTCTCCGTAGAGGGGGATTTTCTCTCCACTTTCAATAGCTGATAGGAAGTCTGCAAAGTAGCGTTCTACATGGGATAGGTTCATTTCATCTAGTATTAAGAAATAAGGCTCTTCACAAGAATTTGCTTTTTCTATTAATTTATATGCTGGAGTGTCTTGGTACTCATTGGTGATTACATTGTAATAACCTACTATGTGTCTGTTTTCAGTCCAATTAGCCCCTACAGGGATTATTTTATAATTATTTTCAACCTCTTCTAAATCCAAATATTCATCATATTCATCATATTTCCATTTAGGTTTAAAATTTTTGAAATTAAAATTTTGAACTTTAATATCTACACTTACTTCTTTTCCATCATTTTCCTTAAGATATTCTTGTAATGTAGAATTTTTCTTAAAGGTTAATTTAGGAACTATACGAATTCTTGCAGAAGATTCAATACCATTTACGATAATTTTACAATCAGTATAGCCATTTTTAAAAGGCAAATAATTAAAAAGCTCCTTAGACATAAACCATTGCCTTTTATCATAAGCTGAAGGATTTGATCTTTGTTTTAAAACTATAGAACCATTAGTTTCAAAATAATCATCAGAACTAAACTCTTCTATAGCCTCCCGATTAATTTTCAAATCAACTATTTGATTAGGATTTTTATCATATAAATTTTTAAAGTAATTAATTAATTCTTCATTGTTCTTATCGTAATATAATTGGGCCAAAAGATTAATAGAACCGGTACCTTCAATCCCATCAATTTCCAGAGGAAATGTACCTTCACATTCAGAAATAGGAATTATGTTTTTAAAATCTTCCTTATTTAAAGTCCATCCTTTATTTGCCCATGAAGAATAATTTGCTTTTGCCTTGACAATGACATAACCTTCATCACCATCATCAACCAATATGTCTTTTTTATTTTCAGATATGTATTGGGCAAACAATTGTGATAATTTAGTTTTTCCAGTCCCAGAATTACCTGTTAAAATAGCAAATGGTTTAACTTTTAAAGATAATAAGTAATTTTCAATTATTTCTTTATCAAATAAATATTCTCTTTTAATAAGATAATCATAAAATGAATCATAATTATTCTCTCCAGACATGATATCCACACCATATTCTTGTTCCTCTTTCTGATTTCCATCAATTATATCAGAAGATTCTGATTTTTCTTTATTTTCATCAATTCTGTCTACTCTGCCAAAAGCTTCAACTAAATTATCCTGCATTTTAAATTGGAAAGCCCCATCTACTTTTTTTCCATAAAAGAATCTTGTCCAGAAATTTTCAGTACCATCATTATTAAAAATAGGTTTTTTATCTAAAAATTCTTTAACTTTTCTTGAATTAGAAACAATCAAACTATTATATGATTCTTCATCAAATCCTAAGTCCCCTCTTTTTTGAGAAATCTGACCAGTAGTAGCTGAATAATCAGCCATATTATACATGATCTCTAAAATACTGAACATTTTCCCATCAATTACTTCTTCATTTTCCAAAACTTCTATCCATTCATCAACAGCAAGATCTGTTTTATCTTCATAATTATCTATAACAAATTGATATAATTCTAAAAAATAATTTAAATCGGCTATTAAATCTTCATCTGAAGGAATATTACCTTTTTCATAGTATTTTGCTATGATTGTTCCCGCACTATGCTTTTTCATTACTGCTGTATTCTCAGAAAAGTCCATAGAAAATACAAAATCATCCCTTAATCTGTTAGACTCCTCTAAAAATTCTCTAATATGCCTAGATTTATTTTTTAAATACAATGGTAAATATTTACCATATTTAGCATCGAGTGCTCCATAGAAAAAAGCCCTAAAAGTTAAATAAACCCCGGTCATATTGGGTTTAAATAAATAAGCTACATTAATAGCACCTAAGTTATTTGGCAATGTAAAATCTAACCAAGGCATGTTTGATAAATTACCTATGCCCGCAGATCCTTTTCCACATTTAGGTGCGCCAAGAAATGTATTAATATCATTTTTTAAATTTTGACTAATAAATTTTGCAATTGGATGAGATGTTTTTCCATCATTCCTTTTAGCATCAAGATACTCGTCAAGTACTTTTTCAAAATCCTCTTTTAAAATAAGAAAGTCCCCTTTTATGTTTTTAAATATTTGTTAAAATACAAACAGTTAATATATAGTTTACTATTTATAAATTATAAATCTTTTTAAAAATAAAAGGAGAGGGAAAAATATAAAGTAAAAAATGAGTTTAAATTTAAAAAAGCCGTTAATAAGAGGATATAAGTTTACTGCCTTATCCTAATTCAATTGAAGGTCCGAATTGGAAATAGGGCCTAAGGGACAAAAAAGTGATGATGCCTATAATACTTTCTTTGATAAGGATAGGACTAAAACATGCTTCTTTTTGAATAAGGAGGTATTGTTTGAGAAAAAAAATAAAAATTAAAAAATAAATTTTATTTAATCTCATTTTCTAAAATTAAAATATATTTAATTAAGTGAAAAAATTAAAAATATGGATATATTGTTTTATAGGATATGAATGTTTTATATTGAATTTACGATTAATTATTTAAAAAATAAATTAAAAGCTATTAAAAAAAATAGTCGGAAATGTAAAAATACACGAAACATTTATATAACACTAAAAATACATCTTATAAATAAAGAGGATTAGATTTAATCCTGATATTAAATCTTATTATCCGCCCACAATAAATAATAAGAAATAATCACCAGAAAGCATAAACAATTTAAGTTTATGTATAACACTTTACAAAACCATATATTTATATTTTTCAGTTTTAAATTAATCAATTGTTTAGCTTTTTTAAGGATTTGATTTAAACCTCTTAAAAATATCAAGAGGTGAAAAAAATTGATATCGGTTAGTTCGAGTAATCTTAATGCCGTGGGATATGATTCAACAAGTCGTGTACTAACCATTAGATTTAACAATGGCACTATTTATGAGTATTACCATGTCCCCGAGCAAATTTTTATTGGATTGATGTCTGCCATTTCTAAAGGTTCATATCATTATAGGAACATTAGAGGCCATTACAGATATAAAAAAATTAGATAAATTTTTAATAATAATTTTGTAAAAATCAATTAATCTTTCAGATTTTTACAAAGTTAAAATTTTTATAAAAAATAAAAAGTGAAATTATGAAAATAGATGTTTTGAATAAATTAGAAAATAATATTAAAAAAGTATCTGGTCAGCACACTTACAAATTAAGTGACATATTGAATGATGATTTTATACAAACAAATACAAAATTTAGAAGTTATGAAGATATGATCAATCAATCTGGATTAGAATTAACTGAAACAACTACTGAAGAGTTATACTCAAATGAAGGACTAAACAATTTTATTCGAGCAAATACTAAGTTTAAAAACTTCAAAGATATGTGTACATTAGCAGTAAAAGAGTATTTAACAAAAATAGTAATGGATTTATAGGTAATTTTTATGTCATCAAATTCAAAATTAGAGAAATATTCAAAACAAGGAGATACTAAAAAGTTTACTGATACTTATAATGAGTTAAAAAACTTTTTTGAATCAAAAATTAATAAAGAAAAATATGGTGAAGAAATTTATCTTCAAGGATCTTATGGTAATGATACAAATATTGAAGATGAAAGTGATGTAGATATTATAATAGAAATGACTAATGTTTATTATTATAATATTGATTTATTAACAATGGAGGAACAATATAGGTTCCGTTCAGAACATCCTCCATCTAATATTTCAATTAATGACTTTAAAAAGCATGTAATAGATATTTTAGAGTCCTCTAAATATGAGTATGAAGTAAAAAATAAATGTATAAAAATTACTTCTGGAACTCCTTTAAATGCAGATATAATCGTTTGTGCCAAATACAAAAAATTTACAACATACAATAAGTATATTGAAGGTATAATATTTTTTGATAAAAAAGGAAATCAAATTGTTAGTTATCCTAATCATCACAATGATAATATGACAGCCAAAAATAAATCCGTCCCAAATTTCAAATCAACTATTAGGATATTTAAAAATTTAAAAATAGAATTGATCAATAATAATTTTATTAATGAAAATAGCATTTCTTCTTATTTCATTGAATCAATGATATATAATGTGAATAATGATTTTTTCACTATATCTAATTTAGAAATTAGAATATTAAAAATAATTTCTTGGTGTATAAAATATATTACTAATTATAAAATGATTACTCCTTGTAAGCAATACTATTTATTTGGCGATGATGAAAATCAATGGAATGAAGATGACGCAATTAATTTTTTAAGAAATGCATATATCATTGTGGGGGATTGAATGCATAGTTATTCTACTGATAATGATAATTATGTTAAAGTGTTAATGGTATTGACAATTGTATCTGCGGCATTTAATGGTATAATTAATATAATTATTATTCCATCCATAATAAAAAACAATTTATTCATACAATTAGTCAGTTTGTTTCTTTCATTTTTTATCACTTTTGAATTAATATTCGGAATATTTGATAAATTGTTATGGAAGTTTTCTTTTTTTAATAAAATTATCAAATGTCCAAATATTTCTGGAAAATGGAAAGGCACTATTGATAACCATGAATTCCCTAAAGTTAATGTTGATGTTGAAATAAAACAATCCTGGACAAAGATTAGTATTAAGTTACAAAGTAAGAATGCAAAATCTAAAACTAAAGCATTAACTTTCTATGTTGATGATTCTGATAATCCAGAAATATATTATGTCTATTTTAATGAATCTACCACAAAAAAATTAACTTCCCATGGAGGTACTGGAATATTAACATTCCTTAAAGATGAAAATAGGTTGGTCGGTAATTATTATACTGACAAACATAGAGAAAATTATGGGGATATTTTTCTAGAAAAAATCGAGGATGTTGGTTATTTGAGGAAACTTAAATGTTATATACTTAATCATATTTAATAAACACTTTTCAATTTCTTCAATTTAAAATTCTTTAAATTGGTTATTTTATAATTAAACTATTTTAATTAAAATAGTCGAATGAAAATTCAATCTGATGTATTGACCGATGATGATAATATCAAATCCTTGTAAAAATACAATTAAAATCGAATTTTACCCTTCCAAATCTTATTAATAAATAAAGGTGCAATAATGAATTTAAATATAATTTCAATTATAATTGACGTTATTTTAACAATAGTGACCGGAGTAATGGCATATGCAACATTTAATATGGCAAACTCAACTAAAAAATCAGTTGACGAAATGAAGCTAACACGAGAAGAAACGAATTCTGCTGAAGTCCTTATGTATTTTGAAATTGATGCTCACAGAATGTATTTAGTTATAGAGAATGTTGGTAATACCATAGCGGAAGATGTAAAGATTAAATTTGAACCTGAACTAAAAAATTCAAAAGGAGAAAAGTATAATGAACTAAAAGAAATATCTTATTTACCACCAAATTATAAAATAAAAACATTTTTTGATATGACACATAACTATTTTGGAAAATACCATGGATACCCAAATGTCAAATTTTTTATTAGTTATACAAATATTTATAATAAACAAATAACACGTGAATACGAATCTGACTTAAATTATTTAAATGATGTTGGTTTTCTTGGTTCTGAATCTGAAACAGTAGAGATGTCCTTATATAAAATTAAAGAAGAATTTCAAAAAACAAATAAAAAACTAGATACACTAATTAAAAAAAGATAACTAAGCTGAATCAAAAATTTAAACTATGATACATGCTAATAATCACATCGGAGAATAAATCATGATAGTGATTATTTAGTATGTATTGATAGAAATTCCGAAGATTACTATGTATATTTAAAATAAGTTAACAAATATTATTAATTAATAGAGGAAGTAAAAAAATTAATTCTAACCTACTCCAACCCAATCCTTACAAAGGATATGCAACTGAAAAATATACTTACCTCAAACAACCAATAGGAATAACCTTTATATTTTCAACTTCAGTATATGCCAACTTTCCACCAGTAATTATGGCCATAAAACTTGGATCCCTAATATCAGGATTTTCCTCTTTCTTCTTCTCAATATAATCCCTTAATCTCAATAAATTTTCAATCCCGTTTTTTATTCCCTTATCCCCTAACTTAATTTCAATGAGCCCATAATCACCATTTGCCAACTGCAATATGCAATCAACCTCGCAATTGTTGCTGTTGAAATAAAATACTTCTCCAAGTTCTGAATTTGTATAAACCTTTAAGTCACGTATGCATAGATTTTCAAAAACAAATCCAAAAGTCTTCAAGTCCTTTTCAAAATATTCTGGATTTACTCTCAGGGATGCCACAGCAAGAGACGGGTCAAAAAACTCCTTTTTGCTTCTTTCATTGGTTGGAGTGTTTGACCTTATATTCGGAGACCATGCTGGGATGTCCTCTATGACAAAGAGTCTTTTCAAGACATTTACATAGTCATAAAAAGTGGTCTTACCCAATTTTCCAACTTCAGTGTTAATGTCATTCACCATTTTTTGCTTGCTGGCTAATGTGGAAACATTTCTTGCATAAGACCTTAAGATATTTCTAACCTTGGTAGGGTCCCTTTTTACATTGTCAATGGCTGATACATCTGTATGACAAATATTGTCTATATAAGACCTGGCAACAAACAATTGAGCTTTTTTTGATTTCTTTTTCAAGCTTGCAGGCCAACCTCCACGGCAGGCTGCAAAAATCAAGTCTTCCATAGACAAATCCGATTCAATGCCATCTATATCCAAATCAGGATTTTCAAATAATTCCAAAATGGAAATCTTCCCATTTGATTCCCCGCTTTCATAAAGACTCATAGGTCTCATTAAGACTCTATGTATGCGTCCAGTGCCGGGATGCTTTATTTGAGTATAATCAACAACAGTTGAACCTGTCAATATGTACAATCCCTCTTCACCACGTTCATCAACACTTGATCTGACTGCATCCCACAATACTGGGGCCATTTGCCATTCGTCAATCAAACGAGGATTTTCTCCTCTAAGGACCTTTTTTGCATCAATATTGGTCCAGGCAATATAATTTTCGGACAGTTCTGAATCCTGTAATTTTACAACACTGTTGGAATGTTGCATGGCAGTTGTGGTCTTACCACACCATTTAGGACCTTCTATAAGTATTGCACCTACCATCTCTAAATACTCTTCCAATTCCTCATCTATTACTCTTGGCAAATATTCAAATTCCATAAACTGCCTCCATAAAATTGATTTGTAGATTCTTATTAAATTAATGCTAAAAAATTTAAATTAATATGATGTCTTTAATTAAGTTTTTAAGACTTTATAATAAAAAGAACTTTCTTTATTATTATATATGACTGAACTACTTTATAAATTTTTTCCGAACTACTTTTTACTTTTTTACTGAACTACTTTTTTAAAATTTACCGAACTACTTTTCACAATTTCATTTTACAATTTCACCAAGTTTTACTTTACAATTTTTCAGTGAAATATTAGATTATTAAACACAAAAATCATGAATTTGTATGATATTAATTATATAAAAGGATTTATATAAATATTTTTAAAAAATAAATAATTATAAGTCTTTGATTAAGAAATAAACTATATATAATTATTTATAAACAAAATAGAAGTTTTTTATGTAAAATTATATATTAAGCAAATGAATTATACAAAGATTTATAATTTTCAAAAACAAATATTATATTGAAAAGGGGTGAGAGGGTTAATTGCTTATTTTGATTTCACTGCTTTTTTTAAATTCTTCATTTTTTAAGGGGGTAAATTATGAAAGGAAGAGACAAATGTGAACTCCTAAACAAAATCAGACAACAAATAGCTGAAAAAAACAATATTGAATTTGACTTTGATGAATGTACATTCGAAGGGGAATGCAATGGAACATGCCCTAAATGTGAAAGTGAGCTTGAATATCTGGAAAATGAACTGAAGAAAAAACAAGCTAATGGTGAAAAATAGAACTGGAAGGAATATTCACCGTAGAAGAGATGGAACCAACTGAATTAACATGTGGAGACTTGTTTGTACCCTTTGGAGATTTTGGTCCTTCAAAACCTTTTGAAGAAGTGGAAGTTATTTTGGAAGAGGATAGCGAACTTTTTGAATATTTTGGATGGGGACCGAATGATTATCCTTATAGAATTGGACAAAACATCGTTCTAAAATTTTTCTATGAGGTAAATGATGAAGAGGAATTTTATCTAGATCCTTCTGACTATGAAGATGATTTTGACTTTGATAAGGATGAGGAAGAAGTGATCGTTTATGAACTCCAGGAGGATTAAATGACTCCTAAAATCAATATTCTATCAATATCCCGGCTTAGAACATATACAGATGGGGATGGAATTACTTCACTTGTAATTTCTGCAGGATGTCCTTTAAGATGTGCTTATTGCCTAAATCCCAACACATGGGATGGAACACTCCAGCCAAAATCCATAACAGTAGATGAATTATATGAAGAGCTAAAAAGGGACAATATTTATTTTCTATCAACTGGTGGAGGAGTATCATTTGGAGGGGGAGAACCTCTACTGCAACACGAATTCATTAAAGAGTTTATAAAAAAATACAAATCAACCAAATGGAAATTCTATCTAGAAACATCTCTATCAACTGATTTGGAATCATTAAAAGATGTAATAGACCTTATCGACTATTTTTACGTAGATTGCAAAGACATGAACAAAACCAGATATGAATTATACACCAAAGGAAATTATGACTTGTTTTTAAAAAATTTAACTTATCTGAAAGATCATGTTGATGGAGATAAAATTAAAATTAGAGTTCCAAGAATTAAAGGATTGCATAAGAGATTTGAATTCGTGGAAACTGATTTAAAACTCAGAAGTATGGGATTTGAAAACATTGAAATGGTTGATTACATAGATGAAGTGGAAAAGTATAAGAAAATATTAAAAATAGCTAATTAAGAATAGAGAGGACTTTTTAGAAAAAATCAATGAAAGAGAAGAATAAAACAAGCTAAAGGATGGAATTAAAATAAGTAATTACATTCCATAATAAATTCTATTAAGGCCTATTTTTAACAGCATCATTATAATTTTACAACATGATTATAATATTGACCCCAAATTAAAAAATTAAAATTATAATGTAAATCATAAATGATTATAAAATTATAATTAGAATAGAAAAAAATTTATTAATCTTTAAATTAAAAGAAAATTTAACTAATGAAAAAGGGGATAAATCATGAACTACTGTTTCAACTGTGGAGCTAAGCTAATAGAAAAAGATCAAAAGTTCTGCATAAAGTGTGGAACCAAATTAGTTGAGCACGAAGATAAATACAAAGACTACTTGAAGGAATCCCACAGCAAATACAATCAAAGGGAAGGGGAATCCTATAACGATTATCTTAAAAGAATCAATTCACCACTAAATGACAAAATAGCGACTGTTGAGGAAATAGAGCATAAAGAAGAAGATTACATTAACTATGACCCTCTCAAAACATATAAGGAAAACAATCCTCAAATAAACTATCCTAAATCAGAAAGAGAAGATGATACAATATCCGATGCAGAAGAAAAAAATAGAAAAGAAGTTATCATAGAGGAAATGTTCGGAAAACCATCAGTGCCCACAGAAGGAAACTATATAGTAGAAGGAATGTACGGAAGGCCTAAGTACTATATCGATGGTGACTTGATCAGACAGAACAATCAATTCGGTAAAGTGGTTTGCAGAAAAAAGGAAGCTTTAATTGGAAAAGTGGTAGGCAGAATGAGAAAATTATGAATTTTAAGTATCAATATAGTAGTTCTGAAGCTCTTTTTCTTTCATCACCAATCAGAGTGGAGAATATGGATTATGCAATTTGATTCTTTTTAACCAACTTCATGTTGGCATTGGCATAACAGTATAGAAATTA
>JAEDCM010000039.1 GCA_016294165.1 Anaeroplasmataceae bacterium | reverse complement strand
CATAAACAATTACAGTTTTTTTATTACTGTCCTTGACTTAGGGTACATTTTAAAATACTTGTCCTATGGTTTTTTTATAAATCCGATAAATCTATTTTATTAATCTTCGGCAATTGAAATGACTGTTCTTCTAAAAACATAATAAAGTAAATTGGATAATATATTACGTTTCGATTAACTTCTACATTAAAATTAGAAAAAACTAAGGCGTCCTTAATTCCATAATCTTTATTATTTAACACATTACTCAAGGCGCTATGTTTAGTATAATCTTTTCCGCTTTTCACTTCAATTGGACACACAAAATCTCTATATTCTACAACGAAATCTAATTCTCCTTGTTTATGGCTGTTAAAATAATAAGTTTTAAATCCATGCGAATTTAATTCTTGGGCAACCACATTTTCATATATAGCCCCACAATTTAGTGATATATCATCGTTCATAATAGCCATTTGAGTAGTCTTGCCATATAAACTCGTTAACATACCTATGTCAGATAAAAATAATTTGAATAAATTACTCTTGCTGTTAATTAACAATGGCAACCTTGGTTCTGTAACATTATAAACAGGAAGTGCAACACCGGCATCAATTAACCAATTAAAGCTATTTTCATATCTATCATATTTTATATTTGGATCAATATTTTTAAAGATATATCTCTTATTCTTATCAGCAAGTTCAGCAGGAATAAGGTCATATATTTTCTTTAGCTTTAATCTTTTTTCTTTTTCATATTTAGTAAAGTCCAATTTATATTGTTCTATAATGCTTAAATGTATGTTATAAACCTTATTATAATCAGCTTCATTAATATAAGAGACAACCGCTTCTGGCATACCACCAACTAATAGATAACTCTTAAATGCTTCTATCATTCTACCATGTACAAATTCATCTACTTTTGTCTTTTCATCAAAAGATTTTTTTAATTTATTAATTGTTTCTCTTTTAATGTTTAAGGCAACAATATATTCTTCAAAATCTAAAGGAAACATTTCTATTGTATTTAAATAACCAACTGGAGCTGATTTTAACCCTGTTAATTCTACCCCAAGTAAAGAACCACTAAACACATACTTAAAACTGCCTTCTTCAACTAAAAATTTAATTTTAGTAACTATTTCTTTATACTCTTGAATTTCATCGAAAAATATAATAGTTTTTCCCTTCTTTAAATCGTGTGTAGTAGCAATAGTTAAACGTTCTAAAAATGTTTTACAATCATCATTAGAAACAGATTCTAAAAGCTTAACAATTTCAGGTTGTTTAATTAGATTGAATTCAACGAAATCACAATTTTCTTGTTCTAATGTTTTCTTAATCAAATATGTTTTACCAATTTGTCTAGCACCAGTTACTAATAATGCTTTTTTCTCATTATAAATCCAATCTATAATATCTTTTTGACGTTTTCTCCATAGCATAAATGTCATCTCCATATATATTATATTATGCAATGTCCTCTTTTTCAATACAAAATGATAAAATTATGTCCTCTTTTTCAAACGCAATTTATCTTTTTATGCCTTAAAACACAAAAAAAGACCGCTCTTTTAAGCGATCTTATATAATCTTTTATACGAATGCTATCTGTAATTTTTCCAAATCTATTTTGTAATAAAAGTTCAAATTGGGCTTGTAATATTACAAAATGTCTAGTGCCATAGCTCGATAGCACAAAAATGACGCGGTCGGCTAGCGGAAGGCCAGTTCTTCTTACCACACCCATAAAGCCAATTTCTAACCCCTGTCATTTTTGTGCTTTCAATCTCTGTCGTCTAGCCTTCCATAACGCACGTACGCACTCACGCGCTGGTTCGAATCCAGCTGGATATACAATAAAAAGAAAAAAGACCTATTGCTAGGTCTCTATCTTTCGCTACTTTTTGTGTAACATTTATGCTAAACAGATTTGTCTTGCGACACAAAATTCATTAGTCTTTAACAAATGGAAGTAATGCCATATGTCTAGCGCGCTTAATAGCTACAACTAACATTCTTTGATATCTTGCACTTGTTCCTGTTGCACGTCTTGGTAAGATTTTACCACGGTCAGTAACAAACTTCTTTAATAAATCAACATTTTTAAAATCGATTTTTTCAATTTTATTTTGAGTAAAGTAACAAACTTTACGTCTTCTTTTATATTGTTGTTGCATTATTGCTTTCCTCCTTATTAGAATGGTACATCATCATCGTCAACATATTTAGTTTGATTCATAAACGGATCAGACTCTTCAGCTTGACGAGTTGATGCTTCTTGTTTTGCTTCTAAGAACTGAATATTATCACATAAAACCTCAGTGACATATCTAGTTTGTCCATCAGCCTCATAATTTCTAGTTTGAATTCTTCCTTCAATTCCAATTAAAGCGCCTTTTTTAACGTATCTTGCTAAATTCTCAGCTTGCTTACGCCATACAACGCAATTAATAAAATCAGCTGCTCTTTCACCTTGTTGATCTTGGAAAGGACGATTGCATGCAACTGTAAAGTTTACACAAGCAACCCCACTACCAATTGTTCTTAATTCAGGATCTCTAGTAATTCTTCCTACTAATATTACTTTATTAATCATCAGAAATTACCTCCTTACGCTAAAACTAAGATATCACGAATAATATCTTCGTTAATGCGTACAACACGGTTGAATTCATTAACAGCTTCTTTTGTAGCCTCAACTAAGTGCCATACATAGAAACCTTTTTTGTGATGTTCAATTTCGTAAGCTAAATCCTTAAGTCCAATTTCCTTAGTTTCTAAAACTGTAGAATTATTGTTTTTAAAGATATTAGTTACTAGTTCAATAACTGCCTTAGTAGCATCTGCATCTAAAGTAGGACGAACAATGTACATAACTTCATACTTCTTCATAATTTTCTACCTCCTTTTGGTCTATGGCTTATATTTCACATATAAGCAAGGATGTGAGAATTTCTCACAGCAATTTATTATAACACAAAGACTTAGTACATGCAAGAACTTTTATTAATTAAAACTAATATCTTTGATAAATTCATCTAAGCCACCAATTTTAATCTTTATAATTTTTTCAAAAAAAGTTATATCAAAGCCATTTTCATTATTTCCAATTGAATTATAAACAATAAAAGAAATTGAAAAACAAATGATAAAAATCAAAAAGAATTTAATAAATATATAAAATTTCTTCATTATTTCAGCTCCTTTAGCGGTAATAATTCAACTAACCAATCATAAACCTCAACACTTAATTTGTATACAATCCCGCAGTTTAAAGTAAAAATTACATAATCGTTTTCCATTGGTTTTTGGTCCAGTGCTAATATATTATCCTCAATTCTTGAATTTATTTTTTTACTTAATAACTTGCGGCTATTATAAACTAAAGTTTCATGCTTATTTCCAACTAATCGGAAACTTTTAATATCATCAAACGTAAATACCACCGGTTTTTCATCGATAGTATTACTATTAAACTCCAATAATCTAGCTGGACCATTTACCCAAAATGCTTTAGGCAATACATATGATGTCTCTTTAAAAAAGTCATCATAAATAATAAAATTATACCCATCACTTAATAAAAAAATCTTATCAGATTTTAAACTATTATTTAATGTCGGAATACATTTAACATATTGAACTTCATATGTCTTATATTGAATAAAGGCCATTTCTAAATAAGCATTTAATGCATCATAATAATCTAGAATCTTCTTATAATTATTCTTTGTCGTCATTTGAAATATTGTAAAAGAAATAATCAATACTCCAACTAAAAATACATAACTGTTCTTCTCTTCAATGACCGGATTATATCCAAAGGAAACAAAAATAATCACTAATCCTAAAAAAAATAAAATCAAGTTAACGATGATACGCATTGGATCACTTACTAATCCAAGCTTTCTTGCTAAAATATTTTGTTGTCTTGTGTTTAGATTTGTTCCAACTCTTAATTCCTCTAATAATTTTTTTAACATCCATACCACCATTTATGATTATACCATATAATCACAAATTATGTGCATACTATAAATAGGTGATTTTCTTGAAAATAATTAAAAACTTTATTATTACTTTTTATTCATTGATTGTAATTCTTTTAATTACCTTAAAAATAACATCAAAGGTTGTAAAGCCTATACAAATTATAAAAATCTATGGTGATGATTTAATATATTCTTCAATTAATAATACAAACTATGTCTCCTTAGATAATATTAATCAAAAAACAGTAAAAATGTTTGTTCATATTGAAGATCAACACTTCTATGAACATTCCGGCTTCGATTTGTTTCGAATCATTAAATCAACTATTCATAACCTCCAGAATGATAATCTTCAAGGAGCTTCTACAATAACACAACAATATACTAGAATAATTTACTTAGACAATGAAAAATCGCTTAAAAGAAAGATTTCTGAATTATTTTACTCATTAATTTTAGAAGAGAAATATACAAAAGATGAAATACTTGAGGGGTATCTTAATAATTTATACTTTGGCCACGGAATTTATGGAATTTATAATGCATCTTTTTATTTTTTTAACAAAGCACCCAGTGATTTATCAATTTGTGAAAGTGCTCATCTAATCGCAACAATAAATAATCCTAGCCTTTACTCTCCTATTAACAATTATGAAAATTCAAGAACTAGAAAAAACAAAATATTAAAAATCTTATTAAATGATAAAATAATCTCAAAAAACGAATATGATAGTGCTTTGATTGAAATTCCAACAATTTACAAGAATCTTATCTATCATTCACCCAAACTTTTTTATACCGATATGGTACTTAAAGAATTAAAGAAATTTAACATCAAAAAATACAAAAAAATCAAAGTTGAAACTTATTATAATTCTTTAATAAACGATTATCTAAAAACCCTTAAAATTAATTCAAATAATGAACTATCATTGGTGGCATTTAACAATGAAGGCGGATGTATCTCTATATTAGGAAGCAAAAATTATGCTGATTCATCATATAATCGAGCAATTCTATCAGAAAGACAACTTGGTTCAACCGTTAAACCTTTTTTATACTATCAGGCTCTAGCATGTGGATTAAAACCACTAAATCTCTTTAAAAGTGAACCAACAAATTTCCTATTTGAAAATGCTTATTATTCTCCAAGCAACTATAATAATCTATATGAAAATGATAATATAACAATGATTCAAGCCTTAGCTACAAGTGATAATATTTATGCAATTAAAGCTCATATGAAAATAGGAATGAAAAAACTAGTAAACATTTTAAAAAATTTTGATATCGATGCCGAACCAATTCCTAGTGCTGCTTTAGGAAGTTCTTGCGCTTCATTATATAAAATCACTGCCGCCTACCATGCTTTAAGCACCCTCGGAAATATTATTGATCCTCATTTCATTAAAAGAATTTATGGTGATGATAAGCTTATATACGAATTTACTGATCAAAATGAAAACAAACTTGATTCCGCATTATGCTACATCATTAATGAAATGCTGAGCTACACCTTTGATAAAAATATTAATAATATTACAAAAGCCACCGCTTATAATATAAAGGATTACATCACAAATAAATATGCTGCCAAAAGTGGTAGTACAAACAATGATAGCTATATGATTGGCTTTAATAAAAATATCACCCTAGGAATTTGGAGTGGAAACGACAAAAATGTATTAAATGATCCAATAAATATCAAATACATGTGGGCAAGAATTATGGAAATATATAATAAATCTTTAGATACATCGTGGTATGATGTTCCTAAAAACATCTATTTTGTAAAAGGCAATCCTTGTTACGCAAAAAGGGAATATAAAAAATGGATTCCTTATAGAAATCCACTTCCAATTAATGCTTCTTGACCAAATGTGGCTCATAATGCGTAAAATACCCTTGCTCATGATGACAAACAGGACATTCCTTTGGTGCTGTTTTTCCTCGATGATGATATCCACATTTTGTGCAATGCCATGTTGAATTTTCATCACCATCAAATAACTCATTATTTTTTATTAGATCAATATAATATTCAAATCTTATTGCATGTGTTTCTTCAATTTTACTAATCTCTTCAAAGGCATATGCAATCTTGGGAAAACCCTCTTCTCTCGCTATTTTTGCAAATTCAGGATAAATAACATTTCGTTCTTCAAACTCATTATGAGAAGCATCCTCTAAAAGTTTTACAATGTCATCGTTATTATTTACTGGATATCCTCCATCAATATAAATCGTCTGGCCATCCATATCCTTTAAAAAATCATAAAAAATTTTAGCATGCTCTTTTTCCTGCTCAGCCGTATATCTAAATACCTCATACAAAACATGATATCCTTGCTTCTTACAATACTCAGCTGCTATATCATATCTGTTTCTTGCTTGAGATTCACCTGCAAATGCTCTCATTAAATTTTCCTTTGTTCTCATTTAAAAAACCTCCTATAATCATAATGTCCAATTATAGGAGGTTTTATTCTACAAAGTTACAGTAATGTTTAAAACTTTTCCTAAACGATTAACACTAAAGACAATTGTTTCTCCGACTGTTTTACTATCTAAAATAGATTTAATATCAGCATTTTTAGATATCGTATTTCCATCAACTGATAAAATAACATCATATTTTTCCAATCCATCACGATAAGAAACACCATTACTATCAACATTCGTTACTAATAATCCACTAGTCACATCAGAACTAATCATTTCTTTATATCCAACAATGTTATCGTAATCACTAGCCGTTCCACCTTGAGAAATATATTCTTCTTTTGTCATAGCCGCAACTGTTAAAATATTTTGAACTGGATAAACACTTATACCTAAAACTGGCTTAATCTCATATCCAGGATCATTTGCTTCAATTTCTATAATTGACTCTCTTAAAGCATCAGGTGCCACGGCAAAGCCTATACCTTCAATTGAGACCTTATCATCAGCATTCTCAGATAATTTCGAAACATTTAAACCAACTAAATTTCCATAAATATCATATAATGGTCCACCACTATTTCCACTATTAATTGCCGCATCATGTTGAATTAGTCCATCACGAATACCAGATACTATACCTAATGTTGCAGTATTATAATACTTAAGTGACATTGGTGTTCCAATAGCAATAACAAATTGACCAATTGAAATATCACTATTATCTAGTATTTCAACACTTTCATATGATGATTCTATTGATGTAAATCTCAAAATAGCCACATCATGTAATGTGCTTTCTCCAACAAGCTCAGCATCTACATTTGACTTATCCCCAAGCATAATTGTAAATGAATTACCATTTTCTGTAACATGTCTATTTGTTAAAACATAATATGTGTATGTATTATTTGAATTTAAAATCTTTTTATAAATAACACATGAACCAGAGCTTGCAGCTACATCTCCTTCAATATCATCAGTATCAATGTCATGATAATTGATTACCGCAAAGGTTGAAGCCTGTCTTAAACTAATTGTTGCGGTTATTTGCGACTGAAGAGATGAAATGTTATCATCTACTGTTATTCCTGTATTAGGTGGCATAATAACTCCTGTTGTATAGGTTCCAGCTAGCTTTGTTGTTGTATTTTCACTAGTAACCGGTCCTAAACTGATGGAACAAGCTGATAATAAAGCAACTGACATCATCATAAGAAAAATTAATAGTTTTTTCATAATTTCCCCTCCAAATCAAATAGTTTTAACACATTTTTATATGTTATATCTCTGATATCTGAAATTGAAATATCCTTTAATAAGGCTATTTCTTTTGCTATCAACGGGATATACTCTGGTGAATTTCTCTTTCCACGATATGGATGTGGAGTCAAATATGGACAATCAGTTTCTAATACTAAACGATCCATCCTAGCAACCCTTGCGACTTCTTTAATCACTTTGGCGTTTTTAAAAGTAACTACTCCTCCAATCGCAATATGCAATCCAATTTTATAGAAATCTTCAAGCATTTCTGCACTACCTGAATAGCCATGCATTATTCCTTTAACATTATCATACTCTTTTAGAATATTAAGCGTATCTAATGATGCATCGCGCATGTGAATAATAATTGGAATATCTAATTTTTTAGATGTTTCAATTTGCCATCTAAATACTTCCTTCTGAAGTTCTTTATTATCCTGATGCCAATAATAATCAAGACCACATTCTCCAATACCCACAACCTTTGGATCCTCCAATTGTTTTAAAATAAGATTTTTATTCTCTTCATTATATTCATTAACATCTGAAGGATGAATCCCAACTGTTGCATAGATAAAAGGGTATTTATGGGCTAGTTCAATAGCTCTTTTATTGGTTTCTTTATTAAACCCAACAACTATAAATCCTTTAACTTCATTCGCCATTGAAGAGGCGATAACTTCTTCTAAATCATCTAAATAGGCACTATCATTCAAATGAGCATGAGTATCTATATACATATCCATCATCCCTTCATTTAAATTTTATCACAAAAAATCGAATTTTTTTATATTTATTAAAAAACCTTCAATTTTTAATTGAAGGTTTGAAATCATATAGTTAGATTAGTGAACTCTGCATTAACTAACTTTTTTAATTCTAAAGGAGATAATTCCACTTGATAACCAATTTTACCCGCACTAAAAATTATACTATCAAACCCTAATGCAGTCTCATCAATACAAGTCTTAAATAGCTTCTTCATTCCGATAGGCGAGCATCCTCCATGAATATAACCAGTTACACCTAATAAATCTTTAGATTTAATCATTTCAATGCTTTTTTCCTTAACTGAAGCTGCAGCTTTTTTTAAATCCAATTCCTTGACAACTGGTATTACAAAAACATAATATCGGTTACTTTTAGAAATGGTAACTAAGGTTTTAAATACTTTATTAGGATCAACATTTAATGCTTGAGCAACTTCAACTCCAGATACCGCATTACTATAATCATAGGCTTCATATTTTATTCTCTTTTGATCTAAAATCCGCATTACATTCGTTTTATCCATAAAATTACCTACTTGTAAATTCCAATAACTGTTTCGTTATCTGGTACATCTTTTAATATCATTGCATTAGCCGCAACCGTAACATTGTTTCCAACATTAACGTTACCTAAAATTCTACTACCGGTCCCAAGCATTACATTATTTCCAATTGTCGGATGGCGCTTAACATGCTCAAATTTACGCCCTCCTAATGTAACACCGTGATACATTGTGCAATCATCACCAATGATGGCTGTTTCTCCGATTACAACTCCACATCCATGGTCAATAAATAATCTTTTACCGATTTTTGCTCCTGGATGAATTTCAATATGAGTAATAAAACGAGCTATCCACATTATGATTTCCGCAATTAGCTTCAATTTAATTTTATATAAGAAATGGGCAATTTTATAAAAGAATAAGGCGTGAACACCAGGATATGTTAAAATAATTTGCAAGAAATGTCTAGCAGCTGGATCACGTTTTTTTATTGATTTAAAATAATTATATCCAAAGATATATATTAATAACAAAATCCCAATCGTTATTCCAAATGCAATTAATAAACCTTTCATTTAATCACCTTCTTATTTAATGATACTTAAATATTTTAATCCACCATCCGGTGAAATAGCTAATACTTTTCCCTTAAATTGTTTTGCAACAAATACTGCTGCAGCACTTGATATTCCTAGAAACAAGCCATTTTTTGCTAATCTATCCATTTCAGTATATGCTTCTTCATCACCAACTGTTACAATCTCATCAACACATTTCAAATCTAATATCTCAGGAATAAAATTAGCACCAATACCTTGAAGGCCATGGCCCCCACTATACCCTTTAGTTAACAATGGAGATTTTTCTGGTTCTACTCCAATAACCTTTAAATTTGGATAGTGTTCTTTCAAAACTCTAGATAGACCTGTAATAGTTCCACCAGTACCAATCCCACAAACTAAATAATCTAATTCATCAAAATCTTGAATAATCTCTTTTGCAGTAGTCATCTCATGAGCATAAGCATTATCAGGATTTTTAAACTGATCTAATAATACATATCCTTTTTCTTCTACTAACTTATTTGCCAAATCAACTGACCCCTTCATTCCAAACTTACCATCAGTTAAAATCACTTCGGCTCCATAAGCCTTGATAGCCTTTATTCGCTCAATGCTCATTGTATCAGGCATAATAATCACAACATTAAATCCCAGTACCTTTCCAAAGGCTGCTAACCCAATTCCTGTGTTTCCACTAGTCGGCTCAACGATTGTATCATTTTTCTTTAGTAATCCTTTTTTCATAGCCCCATCAATCATATAGTAGGCAGCACGATCTTTTATTGATCCTGTTGGATTATAACATTCTAATTTAATATATATTCCATCATATTTAACAACTGGAGTATTCCCTAATAAATCTATAATGTTTTCATATATCATATTATCACCCTTTTCAAGCTTATTTCTATTATAACACTATTCTTTAACTTAATAAAGCAAAATAATAAGGAGTTAACTCCTTATTACCTGTAATTCATCGATTCATATGAAACATGGCCAAAGACATTGGAATATGTTCCATTTAAATACTTATATCTATATAAATTATTGATGTTTTCAATTCGGTTCTTTAAAGACTTGCATTCTGCTAAAAACATCCTTTGAGCTTGAATATCACTATTAAGCGCAAATATAATCGTTTCTCCATTCTCCGAATAGAAATTTTCATTAAGAAATACGCCTTCTTTTGTATTATAATAAACATCACCATAAGAAGACTCAAATAATGATTTGCCATAATAATAATTGGCATTATAATTATACCCCAACAAATCTAATACAGTTGGTACAATCATCATTGGAGATGTGAATTTATTAACCTTATTATTTCCATAAGCTTTTTTATATGCGGTAGTCAAATCATTATTGTACATAATCATTAAAGTCTTATACAATTGAGGATTGTAATAAGCACTTTCATCAATCCCATAAACCTTGTAGTTAAAATTATCATAATATGCTTGATGATCACCAAAAATAACGATTAAAGTGTCATCTAAAATTCCTTTTTCCTCTAATTTATCCACAAGTACTTTTACGGCACGATCAAAATCCATAACCTTTGCCATATAAAACCTAAATTTATTTTTATCAGAATCTGGCATTTGATTAATAACTAAATTTCCATTTTCTTCAGCTTCGGAAATTGCCGCAAAATAGCCATTTTCTTCATAATAGCTATAATTGTCACCATTTACTTTAAAGTAAGGGCCATGCGTTGCTAATGAAGTCCAATATGAATAAAATCTTTCATCAGGAACTATTACATCCACAATTCTATTCATTGTTTGCAAGTCCGGAGTATAATTGGCACTGCCCCAACTCCACATATCTTCACCAGGATATATATCATCATGAAATAATAAGTTCTCAAATCCTAAAAGTGCATTAAACTCACTCCTGCGATAAAAGCTACCATCATTATCGTGAACGTATGTCGTTTTATAATTCTTATTTAGCATGCTTGGTAAAGTAAACGGAAACTTATAATTCACAAAATGAGTTTGTAACCCAACTTGATTTAACGTACTTCCTGCAAAGGATATAAGTTCACTATCATCTGTTTTATTATAACTATAATTATTAGTAAAATCTAATCCTTCATATAGCATTTTATATAACGTAGGTGTTAATTCCTTGTTAACCGCAAACGGTTGAATGGATTCGGCTAAAATAGTAATAACATTTTTATTCTTTAGAATTCCTGTAAGCTCATTATCTGTTTTTGTATAACTTGCAAAATAACTTCTTAAATCATCATAGCCATCATTATAAACCGGAATTTTTCTAATCGTTGTTGTACCTGTTTTAGTAGTTGTATTTGTTTTAGTAGATATTGTATTTGTTTCAAAAGTGGTTTGTCCGTAATTTGTAGTTGTAACTTCTGCTTTGTTTGTTGTCTTGCTACATGCTTGCATGAATCCTACAATAAGCAAGACAAGCGATAAAATTAGTTTTTTCATAACATCACCTATAATTCATCGATTCATATGACACATGTCCAAATACATTTGCGTACTTTCCATCAATACAACTATATTGATATAGCTTATATCCATAATCAATTCTAATTGCTAAATTAAGACATTCCTGTAAAAACTGTTCCTGTGCTTCTTTATCATCATCTAAAGCAAATGTGATTTCAAGTCCATCATCAGAAAAATAACTTTCATTAAAATAACCACCAGCCTGAGTATTGTAATAAACATGTGAATAATTTGGTTCAAATAAAGATTTTCCAAAATAATAATTGGCATTATATGGTAATCCTAATAAATCTAAAATTGTTGGTACGATTATCATTGGAGATGTAAATTTAGTTACTTCATTAGTTTTATGCACTTGATGATATTTCTGAGTTAAATCATCATTATACATTATCATCAATGTCTCATAAATTGTCGGATTATAATATTCATTTGAATCAACTTGATATACATTATAATGAAAATTATCATAATAAGCCTGATGATCACCAAAAATAACGATTAAAGTGTCATCTAAAATTCCTTTTTCCTCTAATTTATCCACAAGTACTTTTACGGCACGATCAAAATCCATAACTTTTGCCATATAAAACTCAAATTGCAATTTTGTGCTAGCAGTTTTCATCGGATTAATTAGTTTTCCACTTGCTTGTGCATCAGAAATTTCTTTAAAATATCCTTGATTATTATAATAGTTATAATTGTCACCATTTACTTTAACGTATGGTCCATGAGTACCTAATGAACTCCAGTAGGAATAAAATCTTTCATTAGGAACCATTACATCCACAATTTTATTCATTGTTTGTAAGTCTGGAGTATAATTAGCACTACCCCAACTCCACATATCTTCACCTGGATAAATATCATCATGAAAATATAAATGCTCAA
>JAEDCM010000038.1 GCA_016294165.1 Anaeroplasmataceae bacterium | reverse complement strand
TATGAAAAAAGCGTTTATAAAGACATTTTTTAATGTTTAATTTTTATGATTATTGAAGGAAACTAAAATACATGATATAATATTTATAAAATAAAATGTTTCAAATGAAGATAGGTGAAATGCTATGAGAATGATCGATATTATCGAACATAAACGTGATAAGGGTGTCCTAACAAAGGAAGAAATTGATTTTTTTATTAAAGGATATGTCAATAAGGAAATACCTGATTATCAAGTATCAAGTCTTTTGATGGCGATATATTTAAATGGTTTTAATATTGATGAAACAATCAATTTAACCTTTAGTATGCTTAATAGTGGCGATGTTGTGGATTTAAAGGATGTTAAGGGAATTAAAGCTGATAAACATTCAACTGGTGGTGTAGGTGATAAAACAACTTTAGTTTTAGCTCCTATTTTAGCGGCTTTAAATGTTAAATTAGCCAAGATGAGTGGACGAGGATTAGGACATACAGGTGGAACCTTAGATAAGCTAGAATCAATTCCTGGATTTAATATTTATTTAAATAGCGAGGAATTTATTAAACAAGTAAATGAGATTAATTTAGCAGTTGTTGGACAAACAAGTAATTTAGTTCCTGCCGATAAATTATTATATGCCCTAAGAGATGTAACCGGGACAGTTTCCTCAATTCCATTAATTGCTTCATCAATCATGTCAAAAAAACTTGCGAGTGGTGCAGATATCATTTGTTTAGATGTGAAAGTTGGAAGTGGAGCCTTCATGAAGAATATTGATGATGCGAAAGTTTTAGCGAAAACAATGGTGAAAATTGGAAATATGCTGGGGCGTAAGACAATTGCCGTTTTGACAAATATGGATGAACCATTAGGTTTAGCAGTAGGAAATAATTTAGAGGTTATTGAAGCTATCAATACCTTAAATGGGAATGGGCCAAAGGATTTATTAGATTTATGTATTGAAATTTCAAGTTTAATTTTAGAGCAAGCTCAAAATATTAATTATGATGAGGCAAAAGCTATGGTTTTAGAGGTTATTGATAACAAAAAAGCTTTAAACAAATTAGTAGATATGGTTAGATATCAAGGTGGAGATACATCATACATTTTAGATACTAATAAGTTTGATAAGGCAAAGCATGTGATTTCAATTAAAGCGAATAAAAAAGGATATATTTCCGAAATTACTGCTATTAAAATTGGTGTAGCTAGTATGCTTGTTGGGGCTGGAAGAAGTAAAAAAGAGGACAGCATTAATCCAAATGTCGGAATTGTTTTAAATAAGAAGGTTGGCGATTATGTTACAAATGATGAAATCTTAGCTTACTTATATACTGATGAGTTAAATGATGAAGCCTTGAAGATGGCTAGTGAGGCTTTTGTTATTGGTGATAATAAAAAGGAATCGAAATTAATTTTAGATGTTATCAAAGGAGAATAATAAATGTTTGCATTAATAACAGGAGCTAGTAAAGGTATTGGCTATGAAATGGCATATTTATTAGCGGAAAAATATGATTTGATATTGGTTGCTAGAAGCAAAGATAAATTAAATGAAATGGCAATAGATATTTCGACTAAGTTTGAAAATCGAGTAATTGTGATGGATTATGATTTAACAAAAAGTGAGGACATCGATCGTTTATTTAAAAATACTAAAAGCTTTGATATTGAGGTAGTAATAAATAACGCTGGAGTTGGTCGTGTTGGAATGCATCATGAAATATCTGATGAGGATGATTGGAACATGATTAAACTAAATGTCATTGCGATGCACCGGATATTAAAGGAATATTCATCAAGAATGGTTGATGGCTATATTCTAAATGTTGCGTCAATTGCATCCTTTAGTGCTGGCCCTAAAATGGCAACATATTATGCAACTAAAAATTACATTTTAGCATATTCTAAAGCTGTTAATTTTGAAAATAAGAAGATGGGCAAGAAGGTGAGTTCATCGGCATTATGCCCTGGACCGGTGGATACTTGTTTTAATGAAAATGCAAATGTTACATTTAAATTAAAAGGTATGAATGCTAGAAAATGTGCTAAGATTGCATTAAAAAAAATGTTTAAAAGAAAGGCAATTATTTGTCCAAGTTTTAAGGTTAAGGTTGCTTCAATATTTATGAAAATCTTACCATCTGGATTCATTATGAGGATGTGCTATAGGTCGCAAAATAAAAAAACTAACTAGAGAATTTTTCTCTAGTTTTTTTATAAATCGCTTCATTAAGGGATTTTTTATAAGCTTTTTACAAATTCAGCTAAATTATTTAATTCTTTATTGTAGTAAATTGTAAATTATGATAAAATTGACCTATATTGTTTTAAAGGAGTGTTTTTTTTTGTATTTAGGTGTTATTTCAAAAATTTCCGATTTTATTGATAAAATAAATGGTAATATTTTATCGCCGATTATGATGATCTTTATATTAGGTACAGGTATATTACTAACAATTAGATTAAGATGCCTTCAGATTACTTATTTTGGACATAGCATTGGCGAAACAATTGTCCCATCAGTTAAATCAGTTTTTGTGAAAAATGAAACGGATAAGAAGAAGGGTGCAGTTTCACAATTCCAAGCCTTTTCTGCCGCAATCGCTGGGACAGTTGGGACTGGAAATATCGTTGGAGTATCTACGGCCTTGTGTCTTGGGGGACCAGGGGCGATATTCTGGATGTGGTTTAGTGCGTTTTTTGGAATGCTAACAAACTTTAGTGAAAATGTATTAGGTATTTATTATCGAAAGAAAGATGAAAATGGTGAGTATCATGGTGGTGCGATGTATTATATAACTCACGGATTAGGATGGAAATGGTTAGCTATTATGTTTAGCGCATTTTGCGTTTTAGCATCTATCGGATATAATATGGCCCAGGTTAATAGTATTTCATCTACCTTTGAATCTTCTATTAATATTCCTTTATTAGTAACTGGAATTATTGTGGCAATAATTGTTTTTTTAGTAATAATTGGTGGAATCAAACGTATCGGTAAGATTGCTTCATATATCGTGCCAATTATGGCTTTAATCTTTATTTTTTTAGCGATAATTATTATCTGTATGAATATAACAGCTATTCCTGATGCTTTTAGTAGAATATTTACTGAAGCCTTTAGCTTTAAATCATTTGGTTCAGGTATTATGGGATATGGAATCCTAAGAGGAATGCGCTATGGTGTTGCGCGTGGAGTATTCTCAAATGAGGCTGGATTAGGATCATCGGTTATGGCTCACTGTGCCTCTGATGTTAAAGAACCAGTTAAGCAAGGTCTATGGGGTATTTTTGAAGTATTTTTAGATACATTCGTTATTTGTACATTAATGGCTTTGGTATTTATGACAACTGGAGCCTATGATCACTTTTTAGCCGGTATATTAGATAAAGGTGCACCGATGGCTCTTTGGGCTTTTGAAGAAAATTTAGGCTTAATTGGGAAAATTGCCTTTACATTAATCCTTCCATTATTTGCTTTTACAACTGTTTTATCTTGGGAATATTATGGGGAATGTGGTGCCTCTTACTTATTTGGAAAAAAAGCAATCCTACCATTTAAAATAGTTTATGTTTTATTAGTTGTAGCGGGAGCAACCTTAAAAATTGACATTGTATGGAACTTGTCTGACAGCTTTAATGTATTAATGGCTGTGCCAAACTTAATTGGTGTCATTTTATTATCAAGTGTTTTAAAGAAGGTTGTTTTAAACTACAAGGAAAGAAGAAAGGGTAATAACATTAAACCGATGTTATCAGCATACGAAGATGATAATGAAGAATTGATTAAAGAACTATATACCAAAGTTAATGTTGAATAATTCTTAAGTGAAAGAAAAGTGGAGATTTCCACTTTTTTTATATATTTTAATAGCTTTATTAAAGGAATTTATCTAGGAATATTTATATATAATTTAATGGGTGAATTTATGAAAACATTAATTTTAATTTTAACTTTTTTATCGCTTAATGTAAGAAAGAATAGCTTTGATATTAGTGATTGTAAAAGCGCAATTCTAGTTGAGACAGAAAGCGGACAAATAATCTATGAAAATAATAAGGATGAAAGATTAAGAATTGCATCAATGACTAAAATAATGACAATGACTTTAATTTTAGAGGAAATAAATAAAGGAAATTTATCCTTTGATGATGTTCTAACAACATCAAAAAATGCCGCGAGTCAAACCGGAAGTAGAATTTTTTTATCCTTGAATGAAAAAATGAGTGTTTATGATTTGCTTAAAGGAATTGCAGTAGCCTCAGCTAATGATGCATCGGTTTTATTAGCGGAGCATATCGGAGGAAATGTTAGTGGTTTTGTGGATATGATGAATGAATATGCCAATAATTTAGGTTTAAAAAACACACATTTTAGTGACCCAACTGGACTATCTGACGAGAATCATTATTCATCAAGTCATGATATGGCGATTATGGCTTGTAATTTAATCAATAAATTTCCAAATATATTAGATTTTACAAAAATCTATCAGGATTATCTAAGAAAGGATAGTAATAATCCCTTTTGGTTGGTTAACACTAACAAGCTAGTTCGTTTTGAGGAAGGCGTTGATGGTCTTAAGACCGGTTGGACGGAAAAATCGGGATATTGTTTAACCGCAACTAAGAAAGTAAATAATATGCGGCTTGTTGGGGTTATCATTGGCTCTTCAAGTGCTAAACAAAGAAATGCGGATATGGTTTCGATGCTTAATTACGGGTTTAGTAATTATTCCAATGAGCTTATTTTAGAAAATAATAAAATAATTAAAAAAATGTATGATTTTAAATATTATCCACCGCAGTACAATTTAGTTATTGATAAAGATATTTATCTTTTAAAAGGGAAAAATATGGATATGAGCAAATTAAAATATAAAGAGAATATTAAAGAGAAATATATTGATGTTTATTATGATGATGCATTGATCAAAAGGTGCAATCTAATGAGTGACCGAAAGTTAAAAAAAGCAAGCTTTTTCGAAAAATTTAAAGGATTAATTGATGAAATTATTCGATTATAAAAAAATAAGTTTGTAATTAAAAAACAAGATATCCAAATAATTAACACACAATTTACTGCATTTCTTTGTTAACTTCATTAAAGTCGATATTGTTAGATGCTTTTTCAATTTTCTAATTAAGTTAAAACGGCCTTTAAAAAAGGCTGTTTTATATCGTATATGTAATATATTTATGTATTTATAATAATATGTGTTTCATTTTTAAACGATAAATGATATAATAATTTTAATGTTTATTCTATTAAAGTGTATGAGGAAGGGTAATATATGAAGAAATTATTATTAGGTAATGCCGCAGTTGCTAGAGGTGCATATGAAGCAGGAGTTACAGTCGTGGCTTCTTATCCAGGAACACCATCAACTGAAATAACAGAAAGCATTGTTAAATATGAAGATATATATGTTGAATGGTCACCAAATGAAAAGGTTGCTGCCGAGGTTGCTTTAGGAGCTAGTATGGCTGGTGCTCGCAGTATGAGCTGTATGAAGCATGTTGGAATGAATGTAATGGCTGATTGTATGTTTACTGCAAGCTATATTGGTGTTAATGGAGGATTAGTATATTGTGTTGCTGATGATCCGGGAATGCATTCAAGCCAAAATGAACAGGATAGTCGTCATTATGCAAAGGCTGCCAAATTATTTATGCTTGAACCATCTGATAGCAGTGAATGTAAGGAATTTACTAAGCTTGCTTATGAATTAAGTGAAAGATTTGATTGTCCAGCTATCTTAAGACTTTCCACAAGAGTTTCACATTCACAAGGACTTGTAGAATTAAATGAAAAAGAAAATTATGAATTAAAGCCGTATAATAAGGATATTGCAAAGAATGTAATGATGCCTGGAAATGCTATTAAAAAGCATGTAGTGGTTGAAGAAAGAAATAGATCATTAATTGCTTATGCCGAAGATTGTGAAATTAATAAGGTTATCGATAATAATCAAAAAATTGGGGTTATCACATCAGGTATTACACATATGTATGCAATGGAAGCCTTAGGAAATAAGGTGAATTATTTAAAACTTGGAATGGTTTATCCCCTTCCAACAAAACTAATCGAAGATTTTGTAAGCAAAAATGATGTAACCTATGTTTTAGAGGAGTTAGATCCATTTATTGAAGAGCATGTAAGAGCATTGGGATTAAAGGTTATTGGTAAAGAAAAATTCACTTTACTTGGAGAATATACTCCATCAATGATTAAAGAGGTGGTATTAGGAATCAAACCTCCTAAAGCCAATACAATTGATGAGGTTATTCCTGTTAGGCCACCGGTAATGTGCCCAGGGTGTCCACATCGTGGAACCTTCTATGTTCTAAAAAAATTAGGTTTAGTAGTATCAGGAGATATCGGATGTTATACCTTAGGAGCAGTAGCTCCTCTTGCAAGTGTTGATTCAACTATTTGTATGGGTGCGTCAGTTTCAGCAGCTTTAGGTATGTCTAAGGCTCGTGGAGAAGAATTCAATAAAAAACTTGTATCAGTTATTGGTGATTCAACTTTTATGCATTCAGGAATCACTGGTCTAGTTGATATTGTTTATAATAAAGGAATTAATACTGTAATTATTTTAGATAATTCAATTACTGGTATGACTGGTCATCAAAACAACCCAACAACTGGTTATACAATTAGAAATGAAGAAACTAAACAAGTAAATTTAGTCGCTTTATGTAAATCAATTGGGGTTAGTCGTGTAGTTGTTTGTGATCCATTTGATTTAAAAGCTTTTGAAGCAGTTGTTAAAGAAGAGGTTAATGCTTTAGAACCATCAGTAATTATTGCTCAAAGACCATGTGCTTTATTAAAAACTGTTAAATATACAGGTCATTGCGAGATTACAGATAAATGTAAGAAATGTAAGCTTTGCATGAAACTTGGATGTCCGGCAATTTCAGTGACTGATAACTGTGTAAAAATTGATGCTACGCAATGCAATGGATGCGGATTATGCTTAAATGTTTGTCCATTTGATGCGATTAAGAAGGTGGATTAGTTATGAATATATTAATAAATGGTGTTGGTGGGCAAGGAACATTACTTGCTAGCCGTATAATTGGGAATTTAGTTATTAAATTAGGATATGATGTTAAGGTTAGTGAGGTTCATGGAATGAGTCAAAGAGGAGGAAGCGTTGTAACATATGTTAAGTATGGAGAAAATGTTTACTCACCAATCATTGATAAGGGAGAAGCTGATTATATCTTATCATTTGAAATGCTTGAGGCCTATCGTGCTCTTCCATTCTTAAAAGAAAATGGAATCATGATTGCTAATACTCAAGAGATTGATCCAATGCCAGTTATTACTGGAGCCATGGAATATCCAAAAAATATAAAAGAAAAATTAAGTGAAAAGATTAATCTAATAAGTGTGGATGCTTTAAGTTTAGCTAAGGAATCAGGAAGTATTAAGGCAGTAAATGTTGTTTTAATTGGAATCCTAGCTAAAAAAATGGAATTTAAATATGAGGACTGGATTGCTACAATCAAGGAAACAGTTCCGGCAAAGTTCTTAGATTTAAATCTAAAAGCCTTTGATTTAGGATATAATCTACTTTAGTTCGGTAAATTATTGACAATCATATATCTAAATGGTAGAATTATATACAAAGCGATGATAAGAAAGAAGTATATGTAGGTTTTATTTTAGAGAGCTAATGGCTGGTGTAAATTAGTATAGGGCTTATGATAGAATACATTCTTGGAGTTAAAGGCTGAAATTATAGTAGGTTTTTTCGGGATTGCCCGTTATAGCAAGCTAGAGGTTATACATAAATGTATGATAAAAAAAGGTGGTACCACGGATTATATTCGTCCTTTGCATAATGCAGGGGACGTTTTTTTATATAAGGAGGAAAAATATGCTAATAACTGATTTATTAGAAAGAAATGCTGAGCTTTATCCGGATGAGGAAGCATTAGTAGAAATCAACCCAACGATGAATGCATCGCACTATATCACATGGCGTGAATATAGTTTGATTGAACCTACAGGAGCTAATGCTTATCGTAAAAGCATGACTTGGAAAGAATTTGATTGTGAAGCCAATAAATTTGCGAATTTATTGTTAAGTAAAGGAATCAAAAAAGGGGATAAGGTAGCCATTTTATTAATGAACTCAATTGAGTGGCTTCCAATTTATTTTGGAATTTTAAAAATGGGAGGTTTAGCGGTGCCTTTGAACTATCGTTATACTTCCGAGGAAATTAAATACTGTCTTGAATTAGCTGAATGCAAATGCTTTATTTTTGGTAAGGATTTTATTGGACGTGTTGAAAGTCTATATGGAAGATTGCCAGGTGTTAAGATTGCTTTATATGTTGGATTAGAGGAATTGGCTTTAGCGGAAAGTTATAATCGTCAAATTGATTTATTTTCAACAAATAAACCAAAGGTTGAATTATCACTTAATGATGATGCGGCAATCTATTTTTCAAGTGGAACAACTGGGTTTCCAAAAGCAATTCTTCATGGTCATGAGGCATTAATTTCTTCAGCAATGACGGAACAAAATCACCACAAGCAAGAACATGATGATGTATTCCTATGTATTCCTCCTTTATATCATACTGGAGCGAAGATGCATTGGTTTGGAAGTTTATATTCCGGGTCAAAAGGAGTATTATTAAAGGGTGTTAAGCCAGAGTGGATCCTAAAGACTGCTCATGAGGAAAAGGCAAGCATTGTTTGGCTTTTAGTACCATGGGTTCAGGATATCCTAGATAATCTTGAAAATGGTAATTTAAATCTAAATGATTATGATTTATCAAAATGGCGTTTGATGCATATTGGGGCTCAACCAATACCACCAAGCCTAATTAAAAGATGGAAGAAGGTTTTTCCAAATCATCAATATGACACAAACTATGGTTTAAGTGAATCGATTGGACCTGGATGCGTTCATTTAGGTATTGAAAACATTCATAAGGTTGGGGCTATCGGTAAGGCTGGATATCTTTGGGAGACAAGAATTGTCGATGATAATGGTAATGATGTTAAAGACAATGAGGTTGGAGAACTAATTGTTAAGGGTCCTGGAGTTATGAAATGTTATTATAATAATGAAGAGGCTACTAAGGAAAGTCTTAAGGATGGATGGCTATATACTGGAGATATGGCGAAAATGGATGAGGATGGATTTATCTATTTAGTTGATAGAAAGAAGGATGTCATCATTTCTGGAGGAGAAAATCTATATCCTGTTCAAATTGAAGATTTCCTTAGAAAGAATAATGCAATTAAGGATGTGGCAGTTATTGGATTACCTGATGAAAGATTAGGAGAGATAGCGGCTGCGATTATTGAGGTTAAGGAAGGATTTAACTTAACTGAAGATGAGGTAAATAACTTCTGTTTAGAATTGCCTCGTTATAAGCGTCCTAAAAAAATCATTTTTGCGGATGTTCCAAGAAATCCAACTGGTAAAATTGAAAAACCTAGATTACGAGAGATTTATATTGGAGCATCGGTTGTTGAACTTCAAAATGAAATAAAGGGGTAAAAGGAAATGCTTATTAAAATATTATTGTTAGTTTTATTTTTTGCATCAATGATCACTGTTGGTGTAATGTGTAAGAAACATTCAAAAGACAGTGATGGATTTGTATTAGGTGGTAGAAATGTTGGACCATGGCTAACCGCTTTTGCCTATGGAACATCATATTTCTCAGCGGTAATCTTTATTGGTTATGCTGGGCAATTTGGCTTTAAATATGGAATTTCCGCTACTTGGATAGGTATTGGAAATGCGATTATTGGTTCACTATTAGCTTGGGTTATTTTAGGAAGAAGAACACGACTAATGACTCAACATTTAGATAGCTCTACGATGCCAGAGTTTTTTGGAAAAAGATTTAATTCACGTGCTTTAAAGATTGCGGCTAGTATTATTGTTTTCGTGTTTTTAATTCCATATACAGCTTCACTTTATAATGGTTTATCACGATTATTTGAAATGGCTTTTGATATTCCTTATACTGTATGTATTGTTGCGATGGCCGTCATTACAGCGGTATATGTAATCATTGGTGGTTATATGGCAACGGCGGTTAATGATTTTATTCAAGGATTGATTATGCTAGTAGGTATTGTTGCAGTTGTGTTAGCGGTGTTGAATTTAAATGGAGGATTCATGGGATCACTTGATGCTTTATCAAAGGTCAATGATGCGGCTGTTAGTAGTAGTCCTGGTGTGTTTGCATCAATGTTTGGACCTAAGCCTTTAGAATTATTATTTGTTGTAATTTTAACTTCTTTAGGAACTTGGGGATTACCACAAATGGTTCAAAAGTTTTATTCAATTAAAAATGAAAAGCAAATTCATAAAGGAACAGTAATTTCAACTTTATTTGCTTTTGTTGTAGCCGGTGGATGCTATTTCCTAGGTGGATTTGGGCGTTTGTTTGTTACGGAGATTGGTGCTGGTGGATATGATGCAATTATTCCAACAATGCTAGAAAGATTACCAGATTTATTGATTGCAGTTGTTGTGATTTTAGTTTTATCTGCTTCAATGTCAACCTTATCAAGTTTAGTTTTAACTTCAAGTACGACACTAACATATGACTTGATTAAAGAGACAATTTATAAAAAAATGGATGATAAGAAGAAATTAATCATTGTACGTTGTTTTGTTTTAGTGTTCATTGCAATATCATCTGTTATTGCGATTATTCAATATGAAAGTAGTGTTACCTTCATTGCGCAACTAATGGGAATCAGTTGGGGAGCTCTAGCTGGTGCCTTCTTAGGACCATTCCTATGTGGATTGTACTTTAAAAAGACTTCAAAATTTGCAGTATGGGTAAGCTTTATTTTTGGTAGCGGATTAATGATTGTTAATATGTTATTTAGAGAAATATTTCCTCCATTCTTCCAATCACCAATTAATTGTGGAGTAATAGCTATGCTATTTGGATTAGTAATGGTACCGCTTATTAGCTTATTTACTCAACCAAAGAATAAAGAAGAAATAGACGCAATGTTTAGTTGCTATGAGGATACAGTTGAGGTTTCTAAAAAAGAATGTTTAGGTGATTAAGATGATTATTGATGTTCATGCCCATATTTTTAATGATAAGATTGCTTCTAAGGCCGTTTCTAAATTAGAAGCATGCTCTGGATTAAGGGCTTGTAATATGGCAAATAAAGATGGATTAATTGATGAAATGGGTTCACTAATATCAAAAAGTGTAATCTTGCCTGTTGCGACAAATGTTAATCAGGTTTTAAGTATTAACGATTATTGGATGAGTGTTAAGGAAGAAAAATTTATTATCTTTGGTTCTATGCATCCAGATTATGAAAATTATAAAGAAGAATTAAAAAGATTAAAAGATAATGGTGTTAAAGGGATTAAGATTCATCCGGAATATCAAGGGGTATATATTGATGACTTGCGATATGTAAATATCATTGATGAGGCATTTTCTCTTGGAATGATGGTTATAACTCATGCGGGAGTTGACATTGGAATAGATGAGGCTGTTAAATCGGATTGTATTCACATCATAAATTTAATGACTAAATTAAAAAATAAAGGAATTCTAATCTTGGCCCACATGGGTGGATGGAAAATGTGGGAAAATATTTATGAATTAGCTAAATATGATTCAATATATTTTGATACCTCATTCTCGTTAGGTGAATATGTTCAAAACAATGAGGTTAAACCTTTAATTTCTTTGGATGATTTTAACAGGATGATCAAAGAAATTGGAAGCAAAAGATTTTTGTTTGGATCAGATTTCCCTTGGATGAAGCCAGAGAAAATTTATAATTTTATTGAAAAATCCAATTTAACCGATATAGAGAAGGAAAACATTTATCATTTAAATTTTAAACGATTATTAAAAGAAAGCATATAATAGTATTGGTGGGAATATTGGAAAGTGTGTCGAGTAGTATTATTTATAGTCTTATTGGAAACTATACTGGTGGAGTAGCGGTAAATCTCTATGAGAATAATAAAAACATTTTAATTCCCGATATTCCACCAAGCGAATATTTAGCCGCAATTGCGGCTACAATAATTGCGGCTATGGCCGATTTAGAAGGACCGAGAAATGCGATTGTGATTGTAGTATTAACGGTATTATTCATTAATATTTTGGCCGATAAGGATGGTAAAGAGATAACCGATAAATATACCTTAACTAAAAATGCGACCTTTGATGCGATTGCGATTGTGGTTGTTTTATCAATTTTTTATCCAATCTTAGATGGTGGAAATTTATTTGATTTTGGAATTGGTATAATTATTGCATCATATTATTATGTAAAAGAGAATAATATTCGAATATAAAGCTTTGGTTTTCCAAGGCTTTTTTTATATTGACAAAGAACGCAAAAAATGTATAATATTGTTGAAATATCAACAAGATATATGATTAGGGAGAGAATTTATGATAAATAATAGAATAGTTCAATTAATATATCGAACAATATTTTTAACAATTTCGGTTTTTGGAATAATCGATAGTTTTGGTTTATTTTATGGACAGACGCCAGGCTTTGGTTGCTTAGTATATTATACAAGTTTATCTAATTTCTTATGCTTTGGGGTTATGCTTGCAGTTTTTGTTTCAACTATTAAGCACATCAATAATAATGAACTTAAGGGATATAATACTTGTTTAACTAAACTGAAATTTTATTCTACGATTATCATTTTAGTAACGTTTTTGGTTTATAATTTTATTTTAGTTGATTTTATGTTTGAAAAAGGATGGAATAATTTGGGGAATATTACAAAACATATCATATGTCCATTATTATTCTTTTTTGATTTTTTACTATTTGATAAGCACCATTCCCTAAAATGGTATGATCCTATACTATGTCCAGTTTTACCATTAATCTATGTTGCATATATTTTAATTAGAGGCGCTATTTTACCAAGTGATTATAGTGGAACAATTTATCCATATTTTTTCTTGGATGTTAATGAATTAGGATATGGTGGCGTATTAATTTGGGTAGGAATATTAGTTATGGTCTTTGTGGGGCTTGCTTATATTTTATTCTTATATGATAAATTAACATATAAGGCTTCAAAACAGTATAATTAAACCTATAAAACTTTATAAAACTTCCTAATTATAGTATAATTATGTGTACTATATAGGAGGTTTTTATATTTATGAAGTATTACTC
>JAEDCM010000012.1 GCA_016294165.1 Anaeroplasmataceae bacterium | reverse complement strand
TTGAAAAACTTAATATGTCCTCGTAGCTCAGCTGTATAGAGCGACGCTCTCCTAAAGACCATATTGCTGGTTCAATTCCGGCAGGGGATGCCAGATAACAATTAAAGCCACTCAATTTGCGAGTGGCTTTTTTGAAATCTTAATAAATTTTAAAAAATAGAAGCTGACAATTTTCGTTCTACTCTCACTACAGTTACATTTAAATCATAAGATTGATTTCTTTTTTGAAGCGCTATTTGCTCTATTTGTTGCAATCTTTCTGATGCCTTATCTCTATCTTCCATATCATCAAAAACATAATAAATCAATTTATTACAATTTTCAGATTTAGCATATTCGATAATTTGAGTATCAATACCGTGTAAATATTGTTTATTTGAAAGTAACTTTACTTCAATTATACATTTATCATCTTGACCTAAAGATATTTTAAAATCAGCAGGGCCTCGTCCTTGATTACATTCAGGGTTTAAATCATAATTAAACAATTCGAATTGTTTTTTCGCATATATGTAGAACATATTTTGACAGTTTTTTTCTTTAACTTTCCCACTTTTTCCTAAAAAAGGCTCTATGATTCCAGTATTTTCAATCAACGATTTAAATTCGTTTATGATAGTCATAGACAAATATTTCGCATTAAGCTTTGATTTTTCAAAATTTATCTTCTTAATATTTAAATACGTGTCAATTAATTTTACTATACCAACATCATCTTTTGTAAAATCATATGGTTCATATTCGTATTTGTTCATCAATTTTGTTATTTCATCATAATTATTTTTATTCTTCAAATAATTAACAAAGACATTGCTTTTTTCCTCTTTTGATGCTTGCATAAACGAATCACCTATTTCATTATTCATATACTGACGAATTTCGGAATTTACTCTAACTGCAGTATCAATATCATACATAAATTTCGGAAATGGAATCTCATCAACAATGTCCAAAGGAATATAATAACAAGAGCATTTCTTAAATCGATTATATTTATAATCTGGAGAACCAAACATACCCATATTTATATTTTTTGTATACTCTTTTATATCTTCGATAATTATATTAGAAATCATATCACTAATATAGTCAACACCTATTCCTTCAGTAAGTAGACCTATTAATAAAAACATTTCAGAATCACTGTTTCCTTCTTTAATGAGGTCAACAGCCACATCCAGAATACCCTTTCTAATAGGTAATGAAGTTAACCCTTTACCATAATTTCCCTGAGATAGTCCAATTCCCAATTCATTTACTTCCGGGTAGTTGAACATTTTAAGTGCTGATTTATAGAAAGCCATATTATTGGTTTTAATATATGAGTTCAGTAATTTATAAACATTGGCAAAATGAGTCTTAATTTTCTGATATGAATTTTTAAACTCAATAACCTTTGTATTTTTTAATGCATATAGGTTAATATAATAATTTGCATCCAGTTCGATGAAAGTATCTAATATTCCTCTTTGTTGAAAATCTTTGTGTTCAACACCTATGTATTCAGATAAAAGCATAATACCTCCCCCTTCAAAATAATCTTTTTTTACAACGTTAATCTAATACTTCTTGCTCTAGTTTAACATTATTATCAAGCATATATTTAATAGTGTCTGCAAACAAAGCAAACCTATCATCTGTTAGCATTTTATTTAATCTCTTCTTGTCATTTTCTGTAAGCTTCTTTAGATTAGATTTGTTGTCAATTAATTCTTCAACAGTCATCCTATATGGTACAAATGGAATTCCTGTCTT
This sequence comes from Anaeroplasmataceae bacterium, assembly GCA_016294165.1. Taxonomy (GTDB): domain Bacteria; phylum Bacillota_I; class Bacilli_A; order Acholeplasmatales; family JAEDCM01; genus JAEDCM01. Next base: position 43,170 of record JAEDCM010000012.1, on the reverse strand, counting down.
ATCTTTTAAAGTATGATAAATCCAAAATCCTCCAGCATCTATATCGCTGAAATGTAAATATTCAGCATCAGGATATGTAGAAAAAATCTTTTTTAATAACAATTGTTTAGTATGATTATGGAATCCTGCAAGATAAATTACAACTGCATTCTCGTCTGATAAAGAATAAAAACTTGTTAGGTTCTCAACTGTTATGACTTTTGTAACATTTGAATCAATAATTTCTAATTGATTTATCATTTCATCAGATAACGAATATTCAAACCCCAACTCATCTAAATCAATTACGCACTTATTTAATTTAAACACAAGCTTATTCTTCAATAATGCATATGATGTATTCTTAACTATATTATATGCTGCAAGAATTTCTTCATCAGTATCATATTCAATAGAATCAAAATCCTTAATAATCTTAATTATTTTACATTGTAAAGATTCAAACAATTTTGAGTCACCTAAATACTTAACAGAAAAATCTCTTTTCTTCGTGTCATTCTCTAATTTAAATAGATTAACAAAAACATTCAACATTTGGTCTAATTGCTTCGAATCAGTAAAATATGACTTAGGATAATCATATTTAACATTAATATATTCATCAATATAGTCAATGAAATCACTGACAAATCCATCAAATTTATATTTTGATAATACTTCTTTAATTCTATTAAGCTCATTAGCAGGTTTATCTCTATTAAGATACTCGTATAAAGAATCAACATTTTCAACAACTAAAACTAATGACTTAAAGGTATCATAATTCCATTCAGCTTTTATAAATCCTTTTGATTCCAATCTTTTAATAACTGCATCATTTTCATCTGCATACTTATATGAATCACTTGCTGCATATGAGCTTAATACATCATCCTTTATAGTAAGCTTAATACTACGTGATACAACGGTACCACCTTTTGAAAGCTTTGATGATTCATATTTATCTAATAGTTTATTTAATAAATTCTTTTCAAATGCATTCATATTATTTACCTATTGTTGATATGTATGGATGATTATTAACTTTAGTAATTCCTACCAATGTATCCATATATGGAGATATAGGAGCAATTCTATTAGATGGAACAACAATAATAATTTGAATATTTAAATTCTTGTAGAATTCCATTAATGATTTAATTCTACTTTCATCCATATTATTGAATGCTTCATCAAATACAACCTGACATGTACTTTCAACTTTATTATCCTTGCTCATTAATTCATCAAAGCATGATGCCATAACAATATAGAACGGAGTTTGAGTTTCACCACCAGATTTTTCTTTATTGATTTTAGAAAAATATGATTCATCACCATGTTTATTTGTTATCTTAATATCATAATTCATGTAATTACGGTAATCTAAATACTTTTGTAGTTCCTGTTCTGCTCCAGTGCTATCAGTTTCCATTGAAATCTTATCAAATAAATCTTTAATAAATGAAGCATCTTTCTCATCTAATATCTCAGTGAAAAGATCATTAGAATCCATTAATTTACCTGACATAATAATTCTGTAATAATTATAAAATTCACTGTCCTTAGTTGGCTCATAGTAGAATTTATATCTTTCTTCATCATTACCAAACGGATGTTCATGAAGACTCTTATTAAGTTTATCAAGCATTTTTTGACTCTTTTCAATCTTTTCCTTTAGCTTAGATAAGAAGTCTTCTCTAAATGAAGATTCTGCTCTTTCATACGCTTCTTTTGCTTGTTCCTCATATTTAACAACATCCCAGTTCAATAACTTATAATATTCATTTATGAAATCTCTAATATTATCAAGTGTTGGTATTAATGACGCTCTATAATTTGTAGAATATTTTTGCATTGTAGCAACTAAATTACTCTGTACAGCATTATTAAATGATTGACATGTGCAATAGTCCTTATTTATTAATTCTTCATTCAACCAACCATTATTCATATACTTTGCATGTTCTTCCTCATATTTAGTACTATCTAATTTAACTAATAATGATGAATGGTTATTTAATTCAATTTCAAGTGCTGCCTTATCTGATTCAACCTTGTTATTAAGCTGTCCTTGAGAAGTTAAATTATCTCGTTTATTGACGTCATTTGCTGATAATAAATTTCTAGTTTCAAGTAATTTTGTCTCAGCTGTTTTAATCTTTCCATCAATTTCAAGTAAACCAGATTCTTTTTCGTTTGACGCAATTTCTTCTTTAAGTGATAAAATATTCTTTTCATATAACTCAATTTTTGTCCATGAATTATCATACTTTGAAGTTTCACTAATTCTTGAATTCAAAACATCCGCTTGTAATTCAGAATACTTACTAATATTCTTTTCAATCGAAGCATTTGCATTTTTCAATTCTTCTATTTCACTTTCAAGAATATGAAGTCTCTTTTCTCTTGATGCCTTACCAATAAATGGTGTTTGATATATTTCCGGTTTGCAAGCCTTTAACACATAATTTTTATAAATCATTACTTCTGGTGTTATTGATGAATCAAAATTCTTTAAATCTTTAACATCTTCAACACACACTAAAGCATTAAGAAGATATTCTGCATATTTCTTAGCAAACTTATTGGTAACCTCAATCTTTGACATCATAGAATTTTTAACTTCCTTGACTCCAGGAATGCTAGATGTATTTACTATACCAGCAACATAAACTCTACGCTCATTTTTATATTTATTATAAGCAACACTAACAATGTCATAATACTTTGGATTAACTATTAGATTAAATCTCTGTGTATTTAAATATCCTTCTAAAGCATCTGTCCATTTTTCGTCCTTTATTTCAATATATTCACATAATGGCTTTACTTCTGGATTCTTTTCCTTTGGATTAACTTGTATTATTGCGGCCTTTGCTATTTCAATAAGGTTAATTACATCATTAGGATAGTTATTAATACCCTTCTTTAAATTATCCAGCTGGTTAGTTTTTTCTTGGATTTGATTTTGATTTATTCCTCTTTGATGACGTAGTTCAGCTAAAGCATCGCTTAACTTCACAGTAATTTTTGACAAATCATTTCTATAATTTTCTAAATGAGCTTTCAATAAGCCGAAGTCTTTAGACTTAATATCCTCGTCAAAACGATAATTCAAATTAAGCTTTCTAGCAAGTTTTTGCTCATTATTCACAATTTCAATGAATTCTTTAAGCGTTGCTTGTACTTTTCTTAATTCGATTTCATATTCTTTAAGCTTGTTCTTTTTATCCTGTAAAGCTTTGTAAACCTCATTATTTCTTAATTGATACAACTCTAAATTTACTCTACTTTCAGTTTCTCTCAATAACTTTTCCTCATTAATTAGATCGTTATATGCAGCCTTAAGTCGCTCAATTTCAATTGTATTTCTATTAATTTGATTATTAAGCTTATCAATTTTAATGGCAATCTTTAATGCATTAAAATAACTCATAGATTCTATATTTAAAATATACTTCTCTGCCTTTGGCGTAAATTCCTTTAAAACATCCATTTTCTCTCGTTCTTTCACTAACATCTTATGGATATTTTGATATGACCTAATTTCATCTCTTAAGCTATCTAAATTGATATTATCCTCATCTAATAAAAAGCCATTAACAAATGAAGACACTTCTGGAATGGGTTTGAATGATATTGCATGTTGAAGTAATTCAAAAAATCTTGAATGATTTTCAAGTTTAAATATATCTCTACCAATTGATCTTTTTCTATCTTTCTTTGTATCCGGCAAATCATCTACAGGATGCTTAGTAGATTTAAATGCAGTTTTTAAGCTTCTAAAATCTACTATTTGCTTGCTCTTAATAAAATCTTCATCGTTAATTGAATAGCCATTTATAACAAAGAAATTTGGCTTTTTCATAACAGAAGACACTATTTCCATTTCTGAGCCTAAAACAAAGTGATTCTTGTTCTTAACGTCGACAAATTCAAGCATTACATATCCAATAACATCAGTTTGTGGGCGAAGATACATTTGATTTTCACTACCAAGCTTTCCTCTTAAATAGCTTTCTAAATCCCTTTTACCCATCTCATTAGCAGCCTTGTTAAAATGCTTATCATCGCCGCCAGATAAAACATAATAAATTGCATCCATTAGTGTTGATTTACCAGATGCATTTTCACCTGTAATTAATGTATTACCATCTAGCTCAATTGTATTATTAGAGAATATATGCCAGTTAATTAACTTAATCTTCGTTAACTTCATCGTCATCACTCTCCTTTGTAGCTACATATGTTTTAATCTTTTGATTTAACATATCAATATTGTCAATCTTTGCAACATATAGAATTGTCGGATATATAACAATAACACTGTCTTCTTTTTCAAAATCAGTAAAACTAAAATCAATCAGCTTATATCTTCTTAACAATGTTAATGCATTTTTATAGTCAGTCTTAGGAACTTGATTTTTAAAAATGCTTGTCTGATTGATTTCAGTAATCATTTTACCTAATGTTGTAGATATATCTGATGATGAATTCACATCAAGAGAACCTTTATGATATAAAAGTCTTAAGACTAGTACTATTACTGTTTCTAATTTCTTAAGTTTTAATCTATTTCTATCAGCATTAGTTTGAATATAAAAAATCTTGTAAGTATCAATATGAACTAAATCATAGTCCATCATCGAAAAGAAATTTTCAATCAATTCACGCATGCCCAAAACACTATAATAATCATTATAATCTTCTGTCTTTGAGGCATATATGAAATTATCATTTAAAAGCTTATTACATAATCTTGAGAAGGTATTCTTCTTAGTATCTGTCAAAGTTATGTATTCTCTTGAATAATCTTCACAAGCTTTATTCTTTTGTACAACTGCCATATTAGTCTACCTTCCTTTCAATAATGTAATCTTTCATCTTATATCCAAGTGATTTATAATTTTCTTCTAATTGAATAACCTTGTAATCCACACTTAAATTTGCACTATATAATTGAATCAAAAATAAGAATAAAATATCTTTAAATTCATTAACTTTAATATCTTTGGCATGAATTTGATTATTATCACCTAGTTTTAACATCACATATTCATTTATTGCATAAACTGAATATTCGTTATCTTTAAATAGGTTATTAGCTAATCTTTCGATTTCTTCTGGGTCATCTAAATATTCATCAACTACTGGGTCTGCTTTGACTTTATTTTTTCTAGTAATTGGTTTATATAAAGAATTTTCATCGATGTTAGAACCTACAAATATATCGAAATATGCATCATCATAAAATTCATCATCAGATATATTATCTATTCCCTTTAAGCATTCAATGATTCTACCTTCAATGTCAGTTTCCTCATTCAACAAGAAATTAAGTCTAGACTGAGCTGTAGTTATGTATTTTGTATTTCTCTTATCAAGCATTTCGATGTAGTCTTCAATATCTTCAAATTGATCCTTAATATAATTTAATCTAACAGTGAAGAATTCATCTGCAAAAGCTCTATTTTCTTCAGAATTATTATTATCACACTTAATGGTAATATAATTATTTATCATTCGTTCTAGATTTACTTCATCTAAAAGCTCATCGATTCTGTTTTCAATATAAATTTTATATTTAGCAGGATTATCTTTTCCTCTAAAATTATTAAATGCCTTTAATACAACCTTCTTTTGATAATCGAAGAAAATTGTTTCAAGAATTTCTCTAGGTATTGCCTTATTCTCACTAATTAATTTTGTTAGGAATTTTTTTATATTAACATTTAAGCCTCTTAACATAGAATTAAGCTGCTTACCCGATTCATATACTTGCTCAATAGTTGCAGTGGCATGGTCGTAGTTAAATGAACTACAAAGATTTGCATAAATACTATAAACATATCCAGAAAATTCTAAAGATTTAGTATCATCTTTAACCGCATTCTCCATAGCAGATAATATTTTAATACCATTTTCATCTAATTGATATGTGACTTTAATCCCTTCAAAATCTTCAATTAACCATCCACATTTTACATAGTATCTTACTTTATCATATGCCCACGCTCTAATATCATTCTCAACCGAATCAGTTTCTTCATCAAACAATATTGTTGGGCAGTTATCAACATATTCTATAATCCAATCAACAATTTCTTCTTTCCCCACTTGAAGATTATCTAATGACATTTTGTTATTGATTAACATTAGCAAATCATAGTTAGCTCTTACATCTCCATTGGCAAGTGGATTAAAAAAACTAGACTTCACTAAATCAAAGAAATTATTAGCCATCGGTATTACCTCCAAATTAATTTTTATAAAAGATTTGCATAATAATATTGTAGCAAATTATCGTTAAAAATACTATTATTTATTATAATTATAACACTATAAAAAAGATATGGTGTCCAAAAAATGTCCACCATATTTTTCTTTCCTATATACTTGAAATCCTAGCCTATCAGGTATGAAGAATGCCGACGTTAAATCGGCTTTTTTTGTTCTTTATATTGTCTACAAAAAAGCCTACCACAATTATGTGATAAGCAATTTTTTAATCGTTTAAAGAATGATTTCTGTAGTAATCTATAGAAACACCATCACTTTTCTCCTTTTTATATATTCTAGATTATAACACATTTTGGCACTCTCATCAATATAATGCTAACAAAAAGAGTTTCCTTTTAATAAAGCAGACTCTTATTCTTCAATTTTACATATTATTAACTTTTTTATCTTTCAATAGCATGTCCATTTGAGTTCTACATTGTCCAGCTTTTTTATACATTTTTAATTCTTTATTTAAATCATAAATAAGTTTGTTATATTTCTTATCTTCAGTTATTGAAACTAATAATTTTACTTTTGTTATGTACTTCTCAGTTAAATACTGTATTACAAAATCAGTTTCAGTTATTACTGGCAAAAAATCACCAAATGAGCCAGAATTCGCTGATATCATATAACCATTTGCATGTGATAATGCTTGTGATTCATCATAATTAATCTTCATTGTAGCTCTTTGAAGTTCAAAATTAGATACTGACTCATTAAACAATTTATCAACAAATGTGTTAACAAACTTTGTAATAGATGTTTTGGGATTCAAAAATCCTAATCCTATAATAAATTCTTTATCAAATTCTTCCTTTGACACATTCTTGATATTTTCGCAATAAAGTTTATATCCTTCTTCATATGCTTCATCCATCGGATAATCAAAGAGTTTATTATAGTTTATATGTGAATAATCATATAATAGTACCCTCTTATATTCATCCTCAGGCTTTATAGTTGTCATAATTAAATAATCATGCATAACCGCAAGTTCTAAAAATGGTTTTACTAAGCTTTTTACACATTCGTTATATCCAAATGTCTTATCTAGAGCCATATCATAAACAATACTCTTATACTCCAAATAATACAAAGAATTAGTATCTTTTGGAAAATACTTTAAAATTAGTTTACCTATTTTTTCCAAACAATCACATTGAACTAGCACATAACCCATATATTCAGCATTTAGTGGATTTTCAGCAATAAACCTCTTTTCAAAATAGATGTTTTCATTTGGTTTAAGATACTGTCCTTTTGAATAATACTTTGCAAAAATCTTCATGAAATATGATGATATTGCAACAAATAGTCCATCTAGATCTTGCCTATCAATTGTAAACTCAAGCATTGATATTTCGTTAGGATGAATGACAAAGCTAAAGTATTTGTAGTAATTTAAAAGATTCTCACAATATGTACTAATTAGTTCTTCAAACTTATATTCTTGTTTTAGCCAAGGAAGTTTTGATCTAAGTAAATCTTTAAAATCTCTTCCACTTTTATCTATTATTGAATCCTTATACTTTTCTTTTGTATTCTCATAATTCTTTTTAACATCTTCGAAATCAAATGATACACCATGTAATTCTTGATGTTTTTTATAAATATCATATTCAATGAGATAATTATAATCCTTAAGCAATTCTTCACAATCTTTAGGAATATCTCCAGCCTCATTCATTTCAAGAACAGCAATATTTTCAATTACACCTCTAAATAGAAAGAATGTTGAAACAGATTTATTTCTATGCCCATATAAATATCTATTGATAATTGATAATAGATAAGATGAATTTTGAAACATATAATGATCTACAAATGTAAGTTTATATTCATCCTCATTATATTGATTTAATATTTGATTATTTACCTTTTTACAAGCACTAAATATTGGCTCCAACATTTTTTCATCAATCATAATTATTCTCCAAATCATTATATTTATAAATATAGAAACTTTACATTAACTGTAATAAAAATAAAAAGCCATATGTCTCGATTATTCCCTTTGGCCAAAAGCCAAGTTACTGTGATTACAATTAGAAGACTTATAAGCATTACGCCTACGTTTTTAAAACCTGTTTTTTCTTTTAATTTACTGTATGTATATTTTGCCATAAGCATCACCATCCCTTTCAAGCCCATAAATATAAGATTTTTTACTAGAACAGCAACTAGCTCGGACCCCACTGCTGGCCAAAAGGAATAATCTATACTATATTATACAATATTTTTCTTTTATTTTGTAAAAAAATTAAAAAGCTGAAGCATTATTACTTCAGCATTAAACTTCTATTCTTGTCCTACATATTCGTTTATAAATGCAACAATGGCTTCACTCATCTTATAATTCATCTTCTTGCATTTTTTATTAAACTTAGACTTTAACTTTGGTTCAATTCTAAGAATAATAGTTCCATCTTTATTTTGTCTTCTATTCTTATTTATCATCACATCTAAGAATTGACTACTAACAACAACTTCTTTTGTGTTACCAGTAACAGGATTTATTTCAGTTTCTTTTGTTGTAATAGTTGTTGATTTAACTTGTTGTACAAGACTTCCGTTTAGTTTAGACATAACTATCCTCCTACGCTCTTTGAGTAAAGCAATACTCTAAGAATTTTTCATTATCACATTCATGATAATATCTACTATTAAATACCTTTGTAAAATATGACTTGCATGTTATTTCACCTTTATATGCAGCTACAAAGAATAATATCATTTTAGATCTAAAAGTATCTTCAAATGTATTTACAAATGTATATATATCAAAGTTATAAACTATATTATAATGTTCTTCCTGCATAGAAATAATACCTTTAACTGATGTTAAATTAACCCACTCAGTTACAGCTTCAAAATTCTTTGTAAGTGCATTGTTAATTTGCTTGTGAATATCATTTAATTTAAATTCACTATTAATCGCTAATAGAACCTCTTTACAAAATGATTCAGTTTGAATAGTTACTTTTTCAGAAGGGTAAGTTTGGAATAAACTTACCTTTTTTCTTTGACATTCAGGAATCTTATCACTTTCACTTATCATTGTTGTAAGTATTCTTGTTCTACCGGCAATAATATTCTCAATCTTTAAACTCATAGCCTTTTGCTCATTAGAACGCATCTTTGCCTTAGATAATACAACACCTAGAACATTAACATTAATTGAATATGCTTCATTCATCTCTTGAATATAATTAAGTGTTTGATCAATTCCTTGTGATGCAAATTCTACAGCTTCAGCTGGAATAATAATTCCATCACAGCTTGGTAACGTATTTCTAAGTTCAACTCCAAATAATGGTGGTAAATCTATAATACAAATAACATATTTGTCACTTACCTTCTTTAATGCTTTCTTTAATCTAAATTCATATCCACCTTGAGAAACCATTTGTTCAAGTAAAGCAACTGATTCATTAGTTTTGATTAAATTATACATGATCTTCTTTTGCTAATCTTTCTATTTCCTCTTTTAATTCAAGATTTAAACTAACACTTGTGTGTATTATTTTTTTCATAAAAAAGTTACTTCCTTTCAAAATTAATTTAAATTAGAAGCAACTTAATATACATATTTTACACCCTAAAATTTACACCCTTTTTACACCCTGACATTGGTAAGGACTACAAATTTTATTAATTTTATAGATGATTTAGACATTATTTAGTTATGATTTTTAGTTGTATCCCACATTATTCGCGAAAACGGATAAAAAAAGCAATAATTTTATGGGATGAAACTGCCTCCTAAGGCGTTAATTTCGCACGAACGTATGCGTATTTTTTGTTTTATTTTTAACAATTATATAAAACTAGATTGCTTATAAAACAAAAAAGCCTTGGAAATATCCAAAGCTTTTGAAAACATAATATAAATTAACGCTTAGAGATACGGTCAGCGCTAATTTTTGGCTTAACTACGCGGTTTTTTCAATGTCTTATTAGCTACTTGTTAGTTACGATACAATTATTTTACATCATTTTATATGGAATTTCTATCGTCTGAAAGAAGAAAATTCTCTTGGTTTAAGCACCTATTCTTTCGTCATTTAAAATGCCAGCAACATATGATGACCCTATGATTGTATTATTAAAGTCAGCACCTGAATAATTAGGAAACTTTAAAGCTTTTTCAAATAGATTCTTTGATAATTTCCATCTTGTTTTTCCATCTCTATATGGTTGAATCTGATGGTCATCAATAACCTCATAAGTAAAAGTTAAACCAGTTGCAGTATAAAATGTTTCGCCTTCTAGTTCTATAATTCTATTCCATAATCCATCAATAGTCATAATAGTTAATCGCCTTTTTATAGTTTATTATATTTAGTAGAAACACCTTTTGCTTTATCAATAGGATACTTCTTTTCAGTTTTATCCATTTTCTTATTCATAATGTCTATTGGGTCTAATCCTAATACCATAGACATTTGTAAACAATAATTCATTACATCTGCTAATTCTTCTTTTACATCATCTAAATTAGCATTATCATTCCATTGATAACATTCTAATAATTCATTAGCTTCAATAGATATAGATTTAGCTAAATTAACCGGAGAATGGAATTGATCCCAATCCCTATCTTTATTAAATTTATCAATTCTTTGTTTTAATTCTTCTAATCTATCCATATAATCACTTAGCATATATTGAATTTATCTTTGAGATAATCTCTAAGATTGTCATCCTCACAATAAATGTAACAACCTTTAATACCTCTAGTTAATAAAACCTTATATGTTCTCCTAATTAATATTTCTGCTTCTTCATCTGATGTTGACTTAAGTCTAATACCTGATGAACCATCATCCTTTGATATTGCATTTCTATTAGTCTTAACTTGTCCATCAGCATAATACAAATCTTTACCAATAAATACACCTACATAATCAAATTCCATACCTTGGCATGTATGAATACATCCTATTTCTTCAAAGGATTTAGGGTTAACTGCCCAATGGTCATCCTTTTCTAAATTCCATTTAGCTTTGAATCCATTAGGTAATATAATATCCCAATCTCCTCTTTTTTTCTTTACATTCCAATCATAACAATAACCAGCTATCATTCTAGTTTTATTATTTATTTGATTAAGCTTTCTTAATTCATCCCTCATTAGATTTGGATCATCAAAGATTTGAATATCTAATTTATTAAATTCAAATTGAGTATTTGCAGTTTGTTTTAAGCCTAATAAATTATTCAAAAATGAAATATAACCATCACTGCCATCGCATCTAAATTGTGAAACCAATTCATATGGCTTATGGATTATTGCATTTTCTCTTTTAGCATATGTAATAATTGAATCTACATCATATTTATCATTAACTGTTATTCTTTGATCATCATCCACAAAAAATATAGAAACTCTAGCTGCTTTAATAGCATCCTCTAACATATCATTACCCGTATATCTATATGGTTTCTTTTGCATACGATGCGCCTCATCAAAAATACCAACATCCAAACCATTATAAATTGTATTTGGCAAACACCATGGTGATTGAATTGCTTTTTGAAGATTAATCATATTTTTAGCATTACCACCAGACAATAAGCTTGCATAACATTTTCTTGGTGCCATATTTTTAGTTATATATGATGCGTTTAGTTTTAAATCTATAATACATCTTGCTAATACATTTATAGCTAATACTGATTTACCTGTACCAGGTCCACCAGTGATAATAATTACATGCTTTTTATCATCACATTGTGATAATTTAATGGCATTCATAATTTTATCATAAGCAACTACTTGCTCATCTATCATATGAAATTCTTCGTTTCCACATAGCATTGAATCTAGAGCATCCTGTAAAGACTTAGTTGGTCTAAGTCTACCAGAATCTATTCGATATAATAAATTACCATCATTGGCTTTTAATTTAATATACTGCTTAATAAAATTCCTTATTTTTAAAACATCATGCTGTAAAAATACTGGTGCCTCATTTGTCCATTCTTTATAAATATCATCTTCAATTACATTTCTAAAATTCTCTGACAAATTATGTAAGTATGCGCATGGTTTTAATGTATCTTCTTTAATATCTTCATTACAATAATCTCTTATTAAACATTTATATGAATATGCTTGATAAGATGGATGAGCAACTGGCTCATGTGCCTTTAAATCAGATATTATAGAATGATCACAGTTATCATCAACTTTTTCAACCTTAGCCCATTGTTTTAATTCAACAATTACTATATGGTCTTCATCGTTATTATTTCCAATAATCATAAAATCCACTCTTTTGGAAGTTTGAGGGATGTTGTATTCAATTGCAACCTCACAATCTGATGAGAATGAATTATCATCTAAAACATCCTTCATAAAATGTAAGGAATTATTCCATGAATTCACTTCACTTTGTGAACCACCACTTAGGCCTTTTTCTCTTAAATTATTTAACAAAATTTCAGGCATTTGATTTAAAATAACATGTTCTTTAAATTCGCATAAAGATTTATTATAGATAATCATAAAAAACCTCCACAAATCGATCACAATCTAAATATTATTTTATCATAATTTGGGCTTATTTACTATGGAGTTTGAGAAAAAATTAATCAAAAGGGTATTTATTTAGGTGTTTTAATACCTAGCTAGGAAAAATTAAAAAACAAGGCTATATTTCAAACCTTGTTTATAATCTTTGTTTTAGCCTCTTAAATTTTAAATATTCCATATATTCTTGCATCGATGTGAAGCCTAATTTTTGCATATCAGCCTTCATTTTTTTGAAGTCATCTAAATCGTTGTTTGTTTCTTCAATGATAGGGGTATTTTGTCCCACGCCTTGTGGTAATTTCATTCTTCTCATAATTTTATCTCATTGTTACCTAATTTTTTTATAGTAATAACAAGTAGCATAATTTGTTAGTTATTTGTTAGTTACGATATAAAAAATGCATAGGAATTACATTCTTTTATCAAAAACAAATTAAAGTAACAAATTTACCAACAAGCATTGAAAAATGACTTAACAAAACCAAAAAACCTCATTTCGAGAAATAATGGGACTTTTTCTTTTATTTTTAACAATTATGTAAAAACAGATTGCTTATAAAACAAAAAAGCCTTGGAAATATCCAAAGCTTTTGAAAACATAATATAAATTAACGTTTAGAGAATTGTGGTGCACGACGAGCTTTTTTAAGACCGTATTTCTTACGTTCTTTGCAACGTGGATCACGAGTAATCATACCAGCAACCTTTAATGCTTTACGTAATTCAGGATCAATTTCTAATAAAGCTCTTGTGATTCCTAAACGGATAGCACCAGCTTGACCAGAGATTCCTCCTCCGTAAACATTAACCATAACATCAAATTTTCCTTCAGTGTTAGTTAATCCGAATGGTTGTAGAACATCTAAACGGATAGCTGCAGATGGAATGTATTCTTCAAATGGACGATCGTTAATAGTAATAACACCAGTTCCAGTTACTAAGCGAACGCGAGCGATTGAGCTCTTACGACGTCCAGTTCCAAGATATTGTACTTTTTTAGCCATATTATTCGTTCCTCCTATTATTTAGTAACTTTCATTTCTTTTGGTTGTTGTGCTTGATGTGGATGATTTGCACCAGCATATACATAAAGATTTCTTCTCATATCATCACCTAATTTAGTGTGAGGAAGCATACCTTTAACTGCCATTTCAACCATACGAGTTGGAAATTTATCCATCATATCTTTTGCAGAAGTAGTTGTTAAACCACCATTGTATCCAGAATGACGATAGTATTTCTTATCTGTCCATTTTTTTCCTGTTAAAACGATTTTGTCAGCGTTTATAACAATTACATTGTCTCCGCAATTAACATGTGGAGTATAAGTTGGTTTATGTTTACCTTTTAATACAGATGCAACTTCAGTAGCTAATCTACCTAAAGTAACTCCTTCTGCATCAACAACAAACCATTCTCTTGTGACATTTTGTTTATTTGCCATATATGTCTTCATTTGTTTTTTCCTCCTTAATTATTATAAGGGCTTAAGTGGATTTATAAAAATTGTACCTCTAATATAATACTATATTAAATTTATCATGTCAACTATTTTTTAAAATTTAAATTCTACTTTTCTATATAGCTATACTTGTGGTAAAATAATTCTAAGAAAGAAGGAATAATATGTTATTTGATGAATTAAAAAAACAAAAACTAATGGCTTTAAAAAATAAAAATGAAGCGGCTAAAGCAATTCTTCCAATTGTTATTAATAAATGTATGCTTCTACAAATTGAGAAAAAAACAAAAGACGAAGAATTAACTGATGGAGATACTCTTAATCTAATCATTAAAACCATCAAAGAATTAGATGATGAAATTGCAAGCTTTAAAAAAGCTAATAGAGAAGATAAGGTTGCTGAGCTATCTGCCCAACAAGAATATCTAAAAACTTATCTTCCAAAACAATTATCTAAAGAAGAGATCCTTGAGGAAATTAATAAGCTTGAGGATAAAACAATCCCAAATATTATGAAACATTTTAAAGCCAACTTTAATGGTCAAGTTGATATGAAGCTTGTTAATGAAGTTGCTAAATCATTATAAAAAAAGGCCTAATGAAGGTGTTTCCTAAATAGTACCCAAAGTCAAGGATACAAATAAAAAAATGTGTATTATTTAATTGAAGCATTCAATCCCCTAGGGGATTCGCGATTAAAACTTAATCATAATGAAGCTGATTGTACAGTTGTACTTTCAGCTTTTATTATTTTATTAAGTAAAGGTTATCCACCTTAATAAATCATCTCTTTTCTTATTATTAATATTATACAACGACAAAAAGACCCTACAAAGTAGAATCTACACCTTTTTTGATGTGTCTACTTTATAGGGTCTATTTTATCCTTCAATAGGCTTTTTTATTTTATTTTACTTCCTGGTTTTAAATTAGATGTAATAACTTCTAATGTTTCATCATTTGATCCCGCTAAAATCATTCCTTGTGATTCAACACCACGTAATACAACTGGCTTTAAATTCACAATAACTGAAACATTCTTTCCAACCATCTCTTCAGGTTTATAGTAGTTAGCAATTCCACTAACTATTTGTCTAGTCTCTCCCCCAATGTCTACCATTGAAACTAATAGTTTATCAGCTTTAGGATGCTTCTTGCATTCTAATACCTTACCAACACGAATATCAATTTTATCAAAATCATCAATTGAAATCTCTGGTTTTGTTTCAACCTTCTTTGGCGCAAATTCTTTTTCTATTTCCTCTAATTTTGCTTTGGCATCAATACGATTAAACAATGGCTCACATTTTTCTAATGGTTCTACATTTTCATATTGCCCAAATTTTTCTAATGACGCAAATGATTTCTGGTTTGTATTAATAATCTTGAAAATTTTTTCTGCACAATTTGGCATAAATGCTTGTAATAAAACTGCACTATACCTAATCGCTTCCAATAGGTTATATAAAACTGTATGAAGGCGGTCATGTTTTTCTTCACTTCGCCCTAATACCCATGGCTCAGTTTCATCAACATATTTATTAGCTCGTCTTAATAATTTAAAGACGCATTCAAGAGCATCGTTTACCTTTAATTGATCCATATATTTAATTACCTCAGGAAGAGTTTGTTCGCATGTTTTGAATAAATCAAAATCAACATCCTCGTAACATTTTGTATTTTTAACGATACCGTTAAAATACTTTAAGCTCATTGAAATTGTTCTGTTTACTAGATTTCCTAGCGTATTAGCCAAATCTGCATTATATCTTTCTATAATTAATTCATATGTTGCACTACCATCTTGAGCAAATGGAATCTCATGAAGTACATAATACCTTACCGCATCAATTCCAAAATGTTTAATTAAATCATCAGTATAGATGATATTACCCTTTGATTTAGACATTTTATCCTTTCCGAATAAAATCCAAGGGTGACCAAATACTTGTTTAGGTAATTCAATTCCTAATGCCATTAGCATGATTGGCCAATAAATTGTATGAAATCTTAAAATATCCTTACCAATTAAATGAACTCCAGCAGGCCAATATTTTTTAAATAATTCACCATTATTTCCTTTAACGTCATATCCTAGTCCAGTAATATAATTGCTTAAAGCATCAATCCAAACATAAATAACATGCTTTGGGTCAAAAGGAACCTTTACTCCCCAATCAAATGATGTACGTGATACACATAAATCAGGCAATTTGTCCTTTAAGAAATTATTTAGCATTTCATTTTTACGAGATTCCGGTTGAATAAAATCGGGATTATTCTTGATGTGTTCAATTAAACGATCTTGATAATTGCTTAATTTAAAAAAGTAAGCCTCCTCACTAGCCTTTGTTAAAGGACGTCCACAATCTGGACAACATCCATTTACGATTTGGCTTTCAGTGAAAAAGGATTCACATGGAACACAATATAATCCTTCATATTTCCCTTTATAAATATCTCCCTGCTCATAAAGCTTTGTAAAAATATCGCCTACAATTTTTTCATGATCAACGTCTGTGGTTCTGATAAAACGATCATAGCTAATTCCAATACGATCGTAAATATCCTTTATTCCATTCGCAATCTTATCCACATATTCCTTTGGAGTAATTTTAGCTTGTGCAGCTTTTTCTTGAATCTTTTGACCATGTTCATCTGTCCCAGTTTGAAAATATACATCATATCCCTCTAATCTTTTAAAACGAACAATGGCATCTGCTAAAATACTCTCATAAACATTTCCAATATGCGGAATGGC
The DNA here is from genome assembly GCA_016294165.1 of Anaeroplasmataceae bacterium. Classification (GTDB taxonomy): domain Bacteria; phylum Bacillota_I; class Bacilli_A; order Acholeplasmatales; family JAEDCM01; genus JAEDCM01. The sequence goes on along the minus strand of JAEDCM010000012.1, from coordinate 26,142 downwards.
TGATGTGTATGCAATTGCGGTTGTTAAATAAAATTTTTTATCCATTCTAATCACCTACTCATTATGGTATGCATTATAAACATCTTGTTTTTTTAATCCGCGATCCTTCGCAGTTTTTTTAATCGCATCCATATTTGATAAACCTTCTTTAATATACAAATTAACGTGTTCAATTATTGACAATGAATCATATGTTTTCACATCATAATTTCCATCAATAACTAAAACGAATTCACCTTTCAAATCATCACATATTTCTAAAACTTCTGAAATAGTTCCATGGATTATTTCCTCAAATTTTTTTGTAATTTCTCTTGCTAGAGCCATTTTTCTATCACCAAGAACAGCTAATGCATCATTAAGAAAATCTTTAATTCGATGTGGTGATTCATAAAAAATCAATGTGGAACTATAATCCTTTATACCTTCTAATTGTTTAATTCTTTGTGATTGCTTATTACTAATAAATCCATAAAAAAGAAAGGGATGAGGATTTAATCCTGATGTCACTAGCCCTGATAATAAAGCGCTAGGTCCAGGAATAATTACCACATTGTATCCCTTTTCCATACATTTTTTGGAAATATCATATCCTGGATCACTTATTATAGGCATACCTGCATCGCTTACTAATGCTACATTTTGATTTTGTTCTAAATAATTTAATATCTCTTTCCCTTTAGCCTCTTTAACATACTCATGGTAATTTTTTAAGTGAGTAGTAATATTATAATAATTTAAAAGCACACGTGATACACGCGTATCCTCCGCAAAAATAACATCCACTTCCTTTAGGATTCGTACTGCTCGGTAAGTAATATCTTCTAAATTACCAATTGGTGTTGCAACCAAATAAAGAGTTGGATTATTATTTAGAAAGCTTTGCTGCCTTTGCATAAATTAATCCTCGATAACTCTACGAGCTTTTTCTTTGATATCTCTTTCATCATAAACAACTTGGATTAATTGACGACGTTTTTCAGGCGTAATTCCAAAATGTTTTTGAATTTTTTCTAAGAATAAATGCTCTGATGTATTATAGAAATCATCAACTAATAAAATCTTACATAGATTTAAGAAAATAATATTTCTTACTACTTTATTACTATCTAAGAAAAATTGAATAGTATCATCAATTTCCTTTGCACTTTCAAAAGTATATTCATCAGCGATATCCTTACCGACTTCCGCAAGCATTAAATCTAATAGACGCTTTTCAATTAATGTTGGTTCACCATCAACATCAATCATATAGATTGCTAAATCTAAGAATTTTAATTTTTCTTTTCTGTTTAATAAATTTAAAAACATATTTATTCCTCCTTTAAATTATAAACCTTCAAAATATCAGGTGTCCATTTATTATCATCACCATAAACGATAAGTGGTTTAAGGACCCTCAATCCCCCACTTTGACCACCTTTAATACCCTCAATTAAAATATGGTTACATTCCTTATCCTTTTTTGGATAAATGAATTGTAATCTTTTTGGCTCAATTCTATATTTCTTAAACGCTTCAAAAATATCTAATAGCCGATCAGGACGATGTACCATCGCAAAATATCCACCATTATCTAAAAGCATTGAAGCTTCTAAAACTATCTGATCTAAATTAACTAGGACCTCATGCCTAGCAATTGTCTTCTCTTCGTTTTTGTTTATGTTCGATCCTTCTTGATATTTAAAGAAGGGCGGATTACATAAGACTAAATCGAATTTATAATCAAATTTTTGATGAATATTTATCAAATTATCATTTATTAATGATATTTGATCTCCCTTATTATTTATAATAACACTTTTTACTCCTAAATCATAGGATTTTTTTTGAATTTCTACACCAATAATTGATTCTTTTGTACGTAATGTCAAATATAATGGAATTGGTGCGTTTCCACTACACAGATCAATAATCCTTTTTGTCTTTTTATTAATTGTCGCAAAGTATCCTAAAAGCATTGAATCGATTGAAAAATTAAACAAATCTGGGTCTTGATAGATTTTATATTTTTCATATCCCAATAGTTCATTAATTACTTCCATTATTCTAACCCTTTTAGTTCTGAGATGTCATCATAATGCTTACGGCGCTTGATTGTTTTAATATCTTTATCGCTAATTACGATCACTTTATCATCATTTGATAATAGACGAATTTGCTTTTGAAGAATATCTAATGATATTACCTTACCATTCCCAGCGTTTGACATTACATAATCTCCAATGTCTGGAAGATTTTCCCTAGCGATTTGATAGTCCTCATTCTCATATTTTATGCAGCATAATAATTTTCCACATGTTCCACTGATTTTTTGAGGATTCAAGCTTAAATTTTGATTCTTTGCCATTTTAATACTTACATTATCAAATTCACCAATATGCGTTACACAGCACATCATCAATCCGCATGGCCCAAGACCACCGATAAACTTAGCCCCATCTCTTGAACCAACCTGTCTTAATTCAATACGAACTCTAAATTCTTCAGCTAAATCCTTAACTAATTGTCTAAAATCAATACGTCCTTCAGCTTCAAAATAGATGATTAGTTTACCACGATCTAATGTATATTCTCCCCCAAGAACCTTCATTTGTAATTGATTTTTCTTAGCATAAAATTTTGTTTTTTCAATAATAATTGGTTCTTGAGCTATATTCTTTTCATGATCATCAATATCCTTTTGTGTTGCTTTACGAATAATCGGTTTTAATTCTGCGATCAATTCTTCCTCAGCTATATCAAAAACATCACCAACAACTGTTCCTAACTCAAATCCACGGATTGTTTCAACGACGACCTTATCATCATTTTTTAAATCAAATCCTTTTGGATCAAAAAAATATTTTTTTCCAACCTTCTTAAATTGAATTTTAACAACCTTCATTTGTCAAAACCTCCCATCTATATCTAACAAAAAGCATTCAATCATTAATCCATAATTCACATTATAATTAATATCTTCTTGCATCTTCACAATACTCTTACAAATTTCTTCCATAGATTCTTTTTTTTCACGAAGTCTATTTATTGTTTTTTCTTCACTAATAAATATTGGATCACGCTCCACTAGCGTATCTAAGAAATACAACAATAAAATCTTAAGCAACATACTAACGCTTTCTTTATCTTCAAAAACTCCTTGATAGTTTTTAAAATATAAAAAAGAACTACTCTTTTTATTCGCAATATTATTCCCAAGATTAATTACAAGCTTAACTATCTCATGAAATGCTGGATTCTTATGAATTGTAATTGCCTCCTCAATACTATTTGTCAAATTTGGAAGCAATCTTGCAATATCCATTGAAACTCCTTGATTCATCAATTCATCAATTAAAACATCCTTAGAAACCGGTGTAAAATTAATAACCTGACATCTTGATAAAATTGTGGAAATCATGGCAGTTTGATTATTTGTAATTAAGATTGCATAAGTTTCTTGAGACGCTGGTTCCTCAATAAATTTTAGCAAACTATTGGCTGCCCCTAAGGATAATTTTTCTGCCTCATCAATGATATAAACTCGCACTCCTTCAGTTAATGAGGTTTTTGAAAATTCCTGTTGTAAAGCGATTATTTGTTCCTTCTTAATATTTTGCCCCATTGGCCTAATATAATAAACATTAGGGTGCTTTAATTCTAAAATGTTTTTACAATTTTTGCATTCTAAGCATACATCATCACAATAATGCATCATCGCAAAATATAAGGCAACACCTAATTTTTCAGTTCCCTCTTCTCCAGTGAATAAATAAGCATGTGATAATCGATTTTTAGCCTTACTAGCTTTAAGCATATCTATAATGTTTTTTTGACTTTTTAAGGCCCAATTAATCATACTATCACCTCTTATCTACTAGTTTTTTTATTGCATCTAGCGCATCACTAATTACCTTTTCCACAGCTTGTTCTCCGTCAATTGTGGTAATTCTTTCTGGATACATTTTGCTTATTTGCTTATATCCGTCATATACCATTTCATGGAATTCCTTCTTTTCTAAATCTAATCTATCCATTGTACGGTTACTTTTTTTCAATCTTTCAAAGCAAATTTCTGGTCTTGCACTAATAAACAATGTTAAATCAGGCATGTGGTCTAAGGCAAACATATTAATGTTTAAAACCTTATCAATACCTAATCCACGGGCAATTCCTTGATAAACTAACGAACTATCAAGATAACGATCGCATAAAACCACTTTACCTTGTTCTAAGGCTGGAATCACCTTTTCAGCTAAATGCTGAACACGACTTGCGGCGTATAATAAAGCCTCAGTTCTATAATCCATTTTAACATTTTTCACATCTAAAATGATATCCCTTATTTGTTCACTTATTTCAATTCCCCCTGGCTCTCTTGTTACAATAACCTCATAGCCAAGGTTTAAAAGATAATTTTTAACTTGTTCAATGATTGTTGTTTTTCCAGTGCCTTCTCCACCTTCAAATGTAATAAAATAACCCATAAGTACGCTCCTAATAATTTACCTTCCATAAATAAAGACCATTAGGTGAAGCTGTTCTTCCTGTTAAACGTCTATTCTTAGCTTCAAATAAATGATTTATATCCTCTGGCTTTTTTTTATGAAGTCCAATATCTATTAAAGTTCCAACCATAATTCGAACCATATATTTCAAAAATCCATCACCAATAAAAGTGATTTCTAAAAATCTTCCATGCTCAATTATATAAGCATCAGTAATTGTTCTTGTCGTGTCCTTTTTTTCCACAAACCTTGAAAAGGTTGTAAAATCATGCGTCCCAATGAAATACTTAATCGCTTCCTTCATCTTATCAATATCTAAATCCTTGAAATATGCTGTATAGTTATTAAAGAATACATCATAATCACCAATATTAATAAAATATCGATATTCCTTAGATTTTACAGAGAATCTAGCATGAAAATCATCGCTGATGCCCTCAATACTTTTAATATGAATATCCTCTGGTAATAGCGAATTTAACGCTTTTTTCCATGATTCAGGTTTCATATTTATATCACTATCAAAATGTAATACCTGCCCCTTGGCATGAACATGGGCATCTGTTCTTCCTGAAGCAAAACTCTTAACATCTTCTTTACAAATAATCTTTAAAGCATTCTCAAATACCTCTTGAATGCTTACTCTTTCCGGTTGTCTTTGATAACCATAATAATTAGTCCCATCATATTCAATTATACATTTATATCTCATGAGAACCACTTCGCATAAATGATTACAGCCATCAATAATGAAATAACTAGTAATGCCATGATATCCTTTGCCTTAATTTTCATTTCATCAAGTTTGGTTCTTTTTTCACCGATAACATAACCGCGTGATTCCATTGCATCAGCAAGTTCTTCTGCTCTTTTTAAGCTGATAACAAACATTGGGACTAATAAAGAAACAATTTGTTGAATCTTTTTACTAAAGCTTGATTCTAAAAAATCAACTCCACGAGAGGCCTGAGCCTTCATAATCTTATTTGTCTCTTGTAATAATGTTGGCACAAATCTTAAAACTAATGAAAGCATCATTGCGATTTCACCAACAGGAACCTTAATGATCTTTAATGGGCTTAAAACACTCTCAATCCCATTATTCAAATCATTAGGGCTTGTCGTGAATGTTAATAAGCTAGATAACAAAACAACACTAACAATTCTTATAAATACATATCCCGCCATATTAACTCCACTTTCATAGACTCTTAAATTATAAGAGAATAATAAAAGACCTTCATTAAAGCTATATTGCAAATATAACGATAGTGCCACAAGCAATAAAAAATATGTAAATTTAAATTTTATAAATGATTTTGTTAAAAAATAAAGCACTAATAATCCAACACTTATTACTAAATTATATAAAGTCATATTCATTTGATATTTAAATAAAAGCTCTCCACTTGTTTCATATCCAAGCTGAATTATTATTGTGAAGCACAATAAGAAAATCAACGATTTAAGCCCTTTTATGACTTTTCTTAAAGGAGTTTTTGATAATAAAATAATACATATAACAAACAGTAAAACTAAAGAAACATAGATTAATGATGGAGCCATAAATGTAATGACAATCATTAATACTAATAGAATTATTTTCATTCTTGGGTCTAATTTGTGAATTATACTATCACCAGGAATGTATTGTCCAATTACAACGTTATCCATCATAATCCTCCTTATCTAAGCTTATTTAATAATTCTTCTAACGTAAAAACATTTGTATCAATATTTAAATTCATAGAATTATTTATTTCTTTTGCAAACTTCATTGGCATTGGTAAATCTAAATGAAATGAATCAAAATTTGGATCAACAAATAGATCATTCTTATCTCCATCAAATACCTTTTTGCCATCCTTCATGACGATGACACGTTTTGCATATTCACCAACAATATCCATATCATGAGTAATAAGAATAATGGTCTTTTTATACTTTTTATGAATGTCTAAAAACAATTCCATGGCCTCAACTTTTCCTTGAGGATCTAATCCTCTTGTTGGTTCATCTAAAACCAAGATTTCTGGTTCCATTGCTAGGATACCAGCAATAGCTACTCTTCGCATTTGTCCACCACTTAATCTAAATGGTGACTTTTCTAATAATTGATTGTCTAATCCAACCATTTCAGCCGCTTTTAGAGCCTTTTCTCTAGCTTCATCATAACTACTACCAAAATTTAACGGGGCGAACATAATATCCTTTATTACCGTTTCTTCAAACAATTGATATTCCGGAAATTGAAATACTAGTCCCACTCTTTTTCTAATCTTAGAAAGTTTTTTATTTTTTTTAGGATTTGAAGATACAATATTATCAAAGATTTGTACTTCTCCTTTTGTTGGAGTTAATAAAGCGTTCATGTGTTGAATCATCGTAGATTTTCCACTACCCGTTTTTCCACATATTGCAATAAATTCATTCTTAGCGTCTATTTTTAAATTAACATCTATTATTGCTGCATAACCCGATTTTTTGCTTACACCTTTATAGGTGTGACTTACTTCTTTAAACAAAATTGCCATAATACGTCAATCAACTCCTTATTCTTCGAAATTTCAGGATCCTTTTTTGCTGCATTATATAGTTTTAGCTTAAAGGGAATGTCTAATTTAGCATCGATAAGCATATCGGGTTTTTTAAATATTTCACTTGGAATATCATCCGCAATAATATTTCCTTCCTTTAAAACAATGATTCGATCACTTTTATATGCCAAATCCAAATCATGGGTAATAGTAATAATTGTTCTACTACCTTTTAACTTTTCAATTAACTCTATAATATCCTTAGTTCCTTCAGGATCAAGCATCGATGTTGCTTCATCAAAAATTATTACTTTAGGATTCATTGCTAGTACCCCAGCAATAGCTACTCTTTGTTTTTGTCCACCACTAAGAAGATGAGGCTCAGAATCTAAAAATTTTTCCATGTCAACCTTCTTAGCATATTCATCAATTAAGCGAACCATTTCATCACGTTCAACTCTTCTATTTTCTAAACCGAAGGCCATATCATGCTTAACGCTAACTCCGACAAATTGATTATCGGGATTTTGAAAAACAATTCCAACATCCTTACGAATGTCACTAACCGTATCTTCATTTAATAATTTACCATCAATATAAACTTCACCTTTTCTTGGCTCTAATAAACCATTCAAAAGCTTAGATAGCGTTGATTTACCACTACCATTATGACCTATAATACTTACCCAGGAACCTTCTTTAATTTCAAAAGATATTCCTTTTAAAGCTTGTGTTTTTTTAGTATATCCAAATTCTAAATTCGATACCTTTATCATCTTAGAAGGCCTCCTTTTTTAGTGTACTCTATATAATTATACACCAAATTGGTGCTCATATAAAGAAAAAATTACTTATAATATCCTATTTTAACAAAATAGGATGCCTTTTATTAGGCATCCATACTTTTTACTTTTCGTTTAATACTTGTTCAAATTTTACTCCGTAGTTATGAGAATCATCATCCATGGTTTTATTAATTGCATCAATAACAAAAATCATACTCTTTTTAATAGCATCATTAATACTATCACCATTTAAAATGTGAGCGATCAAAACTGATGAGAAAATATCACCTGTTCCATGATATGATTTTTTGCAAATATTCTCTTCGTTATAGATATATTCATCGTTTTCCTTATCATAGCACAAAACGCTGATTTTTCCTTTGGTAACAGTTAATCCTGTTATAATAACCTTTTTCGGCCCCATTTGAGCAATATTATATGCTAATCCTTTAGCAAATTCTAAATCGTATGTTTCGCGATAAGGAACATCTAATAACAAACAAGCTTCAGTAATATTCGGGATTGTAATATCACTTTCTGCCACAATTTTTCGCATTCCTAAAACAATTTCTTCATTTAATGCCGGATATAATTTCCCATTGTCAGCCATTGCTGGATCGACAACTAACAATCCGTTTTTATTTAAAATCCTTTCTTTAGCTTGTGAAACTAAATCAAATTGCCTTACATCACCGATATATCCAGTATATATAGCATCAAATTTTATGTTTTCATCAACCCAATGATTAAGAATCTTAAATAATTCCTCTGTTAAATCTAAAACCGTAAAATTCTTAAATCCACTTGTATGAGTTGAAAGTATAGCTGACGGCATAATAGCTGTTTCAATCCCATAGCTTGAAAGTATTGGTAAAGCTACTGTTAAAGAGCATTGCCCATAGCATGAAATATCTTGAACTGAAACGATTTTCTTCATTTTATCACCCCTCAATGAGGATACTATCATAAAACTTATTTTATGACAAGATATAATTCATTTTTTATTAAAGAAAAAACATCCACTAGGGATGTTTAATTTCTTATTCTTCTACGAATTCGATAATTGCCATTGGAGCAGCGTCTCCTTGACGAGGACCTACTTTAAAAATTCTCGTATATCCACCATTTCTAGATGCATAACGTGGGGCAATAACATCAAATAGTTTTTGTAGTGCATTTTGGTCTTTATCTTGTTCAACTTTTTCAAATCTAACAACTTTTGCAGCTTCTCTACGGAAGTGTAATGCATCAGCTTCACGTCCTTCATTCTTAGCTACAAGACCTTTTTTACCTAAAGTAACCATTTTATCAGCTAATTTACGTAATTCTTTTGCTTTCATTTCAGTCGTTTCAATGCGTTCATTGATAATTAAATCAGTTACTAAGTCTCTTAATAACGCTTTTCTTTGATCACTTGTGCGACCTAATTTTCTGTAACCAGCCATTTTTGCTCCTCCTTCTTATTTTTAGTCTTTATTTAATCCTAAACCTAAGCTTTCTAATTTTTCTTTTACTTCTTTTAATGATTTACGTCCTAAATTACGAACTTTCATCATATCTTCTTCACTCTTATGTGTAAGCTCAGATACTGTATTAATTCCAGCTCTCTTTAAACAATTGTAAGATCTAACTGATAAGTCAAGTTCTTCAATTGTCATTTTTTCAAGACGTTTGTTGCTTGAATCATCTTCAGTTTCAACCATAAAATCAGTTGATTTTGCTTTTTCGCTCATTTCAACTACAACATTTAAATGATCGATCATAATTTTAGAAGCGATTGCTAAAGATTCTCTAGCAGTAATTGAACCATTAGTTTTTACTTCTATAATTAATTTATCATAATCAGCGCTGTCATCTACACGAGTCTTCTCAACATCATATTTAACGTTGATAATTGGTGTGTAAAGTGAATCGATTGCGATTGTTCCAACGCTATTATCATATTTTTTATTTTTTGCGGCAGGAACATATCCAACTCCACATCTAACTGTGAAGTACATATGTAATTCTCCACCTTCAGCAACATTAGCGATAACTTGATCAGGGTTAATGATTTTAATATCAGAATTGTGTTCGATATCAGCAGCAGTAACTAAACCAGCACCACAATGCAACTCCATAGTTGATTCAAAATTTGCATCTACTTGATCTAATGTTGATGCTAAAACAATCTTCTTTAAATTTAAAACGATTGTCATAGTATCTTCCATTACACCTTCGATTGTAGAAAATTCGTGTTGAACTCCATCAATTTTAACATTAACGATAGCAACACCTGGTAATGATGATAATAAAATTCGGCGTAACGCATTACCTAAAGTAATACCATATCCTCTTTCTAGCGGTGTTATACAATATCTACCTGTATATCCATCTATAGATTCTTCTTGAATTCTTGTTTTTGGTTTTTCAATTTTTAATCCTTTCAAATCCTAATGCCTCCTTTTAATTTCCCAAAAAATTAGATTATCCACGTGGTCTCTTTGGTGGACGGCATCCATTATGAGGGATTGGTGTAACATCCTTAATAGATGTTATTTCTAGTCCTGCAGTTTGTAAAGAACGAATAGCAGCTTCGCGTCCTGGACCTGGTCCCTTAACTGAAACTTCTACCTTTTGTACACCTTGATCTACAGCTGATTTACCAGCAGCTTCAGCAGCCATTTGTGCAGCGAATGGTGTAGATTTACGACTTCCTTTAAAACCTAGAGCTCCAGCGCTACTCCATGCAATAGCGTTTCCGGCTGGATCTGAAATTAAAACAATTGTATTATTGAAAGTCGAATGAATATGAGCAATACCAACTGGGACATTTCTCTTCACACGACGTTTGCGAATTTGTTTACGTGCCATTTTAAATTGACCTCCTTAGCTTATTTCTTTTTATTTGCCATAGTCTTAGCTGGACCCTTGCGAGTACGAGCATTGTTTCTAGTGTTTTGTCCGCGAACTGGTAAGCTTCTACGATGTCTCATTCCACGGTAGCTTCCAATTTCCATTAAACGTTTAATGTTTAATGCAACTTCACGTCTTAGATCTCCTTCAACCTTAACCTTAGCAACCTCAGTACGGATTCTACTTAATTCGTCTTCAGTTAAATTTTTAACACGAGTATCTTCACTTACATTAGCTGTTGCTAAAATCTCTTTAGCGATACTTGGTCCGATACCATAAATATATTGTAATGAAATTACAACTCTTTTTTCACTTGGAATATCAATTCCTGCAATACGTGCCATACTTTTTGCACCTCCTACAAATTATCCTTGTTTTTGTTTGTGTTTAGGGTTTTCACAAATAACCATTACTTTACCTTTTCTTTTAATAACCTTGCATTTGTCGCATATAGGTTTAACAGATGGTCTTACTTTCATATAATTTTCCTCCTAAAGCGTGGTTAGATTTATTTCTTACGATATGTTATACGCCCACGTGTTAAGTCATATGGTGATAGTTCCACAGTAACTGTGTCACCTGGTAAGATGCGTATGTTATTCATACGGATTTTACCAGAAACGTGCGCAACCACTTGGTGTCCATTCTCTAATTCCACTATAAATTTAGTACTTGGTAATACTTCAATAACCTTAGCTTCTACTTCAATAAAATCTTCTTTGGCCATTATTTATTGCCTCCATTCAAAGTTGTTAGAATCTCATATCCGTTATCAGTGATAACAATTGAGTGTTCAAAATGAGCGCTTTTTTTCTTATCAACTGTAACAGCAGTCCAGTTATCCAATAACACCCTTACGCGCTTGCTTCCTAGATTGACCATTGGTTCAATTGCCAATGTCATTCCAGCCTTTAATATTGGACCATGTCCAGCTTCACCATAATTAGGGATTGCTGGGTCCTCATGCAAATGTGATCCCAAACCGTGTCCTGTATAATCTTCAACAATCCCATAACCCTTTGGTTTTAAATATGCCTCAATTGCATGAGAGATATCTGTCAATCTATTTCCAGGCTTTGCTTGTTCAAGACCTACAAACAACGATTTTTCTGTGTCATCTAGTAATCTTTGATCTTCTTCACTGATTTTTCCGACAGGATAGCTCCAAGCCGAATCACCGTGATATCCTTTGTATTGAGCACCGATATCAATTGCAATGATATCTCCTTCCTTTAAAATGGTTTTCTCCTTGGGAATACCATGAACAACAACCTCATTGATTGATGCACAGATACTCCCTGGAAATCCTCCATATCCTTTAAAAGACGGAATGGCGCCATAAGACCTAATTGTCTTTTCAGCAATTCTATCAAGTTCTAATGTTGATATCCCAGGTTTTATATGTTTTTTTAACTCTTCATGGGTTAGCGCAACAATTCGACCAGCTTCCCTCATTAATTCAATTTCACGAGCTGACTTAATAGTAATCATTATCTTTCTCCAAGGTGTTCTTTAATTGAAGCGAACACTTCTTCAAGAGACTTACTACCATCTACATTAAATACTTGCTCTTGATAATATTTTAACAATGGGGCTGTTTGATCAGCATAAACCTTTAAACGATTAGTTGCTGTTTCAACAGTATCATCTTTTCTTTGGATTAATTCTGCACCACATTCATCGCAAATACCTTCAACCTTTGGTTTATTGTATTCAACATGGAATGTAGCCCCGCAGACAGGACATACACGACGTCCTACAACTCTATCAATTAGAATTTGTGGATCAACTTCAATGTTTATAACGAAGTCCACTGCAATTCCTAAAGATTCTAACATTTCATCAAATGATTCAGCTTGATTTAAGTTTCTTGGGAAACCATCAAGTAGAAATCCTTTTTTGCAATCAGGTTGTAATAATCTTTCTTTTACAATTCCGATTGTTACTGAATCTGGTACTAATTCACCTTTATCCATATAAGATTTAGCTAATTTTCCTAATTCAGTTTCATTTTTAATTGCTGCTCTAAACATATCTCCAGTAGAAATATGTGGAACACCATAATATTTCACAATATTAGCAGCTTGAGTTCCTTTTCCAGCCCCTGGAGGCCCCATAATAAGCATTCTACTCATTTTATCACCTTTTACATAAATCCTTTGTATGTTTTTTCTGTTGCTTCTGTTTCTAATTGTTTGATTGTCTCGACAGCAACCCCGACAATGATTAATAATGATGTACCACCGATTGAAACAACAGACGGTAAATCAAAAATCATTGAAGTAACAATTGGAATAATAGCTAAAATTGCTAAATATGTAGCTCCAAGCATTGTAATTTTAAATAATACTCGAGCGATAAAATCTTGTGTATCCTCACCAGGTCTAACTCCTGGGATAAATGCATTTTGTTTTTGTAAATTATCAGCGATCTTTTCAGGGCTAATAATTAAGAATGAATAGAAGAATGTGAATATAAAAATCAAGAAGATGTATAGCATGAATCCAATTGGATTTGTATATACAAAGATTTGATCAATCCAATATCCCCATCCAGTAGTTGTGTCAACATTTGCCATTGATACAAATGTCATAGGTAATCCCATTAATGTTGACGCAAAGATTACAGGAATAACTCCTGCAGTATTAAGTTTAATTGGAATATTTGAATCACTTTTTCCTTGTCTATTTGCGTATTGTGTTGGAATCTTTCTAGTTGCAATTTGCATATAGATTACTCCAATTAATACTACAACATATAAGAACATAATGAACCAGAAGATAAATGTTGATTTAACCCCTACTCCATTTGTAATTTGTTGATTCCATAAAGTTGATATCATTGAAGGTAAGCTTGTAAGAATACCAGCAGCGATAATCATTGATGAACCATTTCCAACACCTTTACGTGTAATTAAGTCAGCTAGCCATAAAACAAATGCTGTACCTGCAGTCATAACAACACTCATGTAGATTACTGCAACTGCAGTTGGAACATCCGCTCCCATAACAAGCATGTTTTCAGGATTAGCTGAAGAAATTCCAAGAATTAGCACAATTGATTGAACAAATGCAAGACCAACAGCGATATATCTAGTTACTTGATTAAGCTTAGCTTTTCCTGTTTCTCCTTCTTCTCCCCATTGTTTGAAAATAGGAATAATATCCATTTGTAACAATTGTGTAACAATGGAAGCCGTGATATAAGGCGAAATTCCTAATGCAACAATTGAATAACGCCCTAGGGCTCCACCTGAGAATGCATCCATAAATTCGATGAATCCTGATCCCTTGATTGTTTCCTTAATTAGAGTTGTATCTAATAATGGAACTGGAATCCAAGTGGCAGCTTTATAAATAAATAATATTAAAAGCGTGAAGGCGACCCTTCTCATGATTTTACCATTATTTAATATAAGTTTTAATTTATTAAACAATTAAATCACCTCGACAGTTCCGCCAGCCTTAACAATTGCATCACTAGCTGTTTTAGAAAACTTGTGAGCTTTAACTGTCAACTTTTTATCTAAACTTCCTTGTCCTAATACTTTAATTCCTGATTCTAGTTTTTTTACGATTTTGCTTTCTTTTAATAATTCAGGAGTAACTACTGTTCCATCCTCGAATTTATTTAAATCACTTAAATTAACAACTGCATATTCTTTACGGTTAACGTTTTGAAATCCTCTTTTAGGAAGACGTTGGAATAAAGGAATTTGTCCTCCTTCGAATCCTAATCTAACTCCACCACCAGAACGTGCGTTTTGTCCTTTGTTTCCGCGACCAGAAGTTTTTCCTAGTCCACTTCCAGTTCCACGTCCAACTCTCTTACGAGATTGTCTAGCTCCAGCAACCGGTTTTAATTCGTTTAACATTACCAAAGCACCTCCTTGTTATTTTTCAACTACTTCGACTAAATGACTAATAGTCTTTACCATTCCTAAAATGGCTTCATTTGCTTCTTTTACTACAGTTTGATTTACTTTGCTTAAACCTAAAGCTTTTGCAGTAGCAACTTGATTAGGTTTTTTAGCAATTAAACTTTTAACTAATTTAATCTCAATTGTTTTCATAATTATTTCAACCTCTCAATATCGATACCACGTAAAGCTGCAACGCCCTCAGCAGTTCTTAATCCTTTTAATCCTTCAACTGTAGCACGCACCATATTAATTGGTGTGTTTGAACCTAAAGATTTACTTAAAATATCAGAAATTCCAGCCATTTCTAATACGGCACGAACAGGTCCACCTGCGATTACTCCTGTACCTTCTGCAGCAGGACGTAAAACTACTTTACCTGCTCCGTAAGAACCTGTAATTTCATGTGGAATTGTTGTTCCAACTTTAGGTACCATGAACATGCTCTTCTTAGCATTTTCAATTGCCTTTTTGATTGCATCTGGTACTTCTTGTGCTTTTCCTGTACCAAATCCAATTCTACCGTTCTTATCTCCAACAATAACTAATGCTGAGAAACGGAAGCGACGTCCACCTTTAACTACTTTAGTGATACGATTAATATGTACAACGCGTTCTACGAACTCGTTTTCTACTTTATTATTATTTTGACGCATAATTAAGATACCTCCTTCTTAGAATTGTAATCCTGCAGCTCTTGCTGCTTCTGCTAATGCTTTAACTCGCCCATGATAAAGGTATCCTCCACGGTCGAAAACGACTGCGTTAACATTTTTTGCTAAAGCGCGTTCTGCAATTAGTTTTCCTACTTGTGCAGCAGCATCGATGTTTCCACCATTTTCAATATCTAAACTTGATGCACTAGCGATAGTTACTTGATTTTCATCGTCAATAACTTGCGCATAAATATTTGCGTTAGAACGGAAAACGTTTAAACGAGGACGACTTGCAGTTCCAATTACGTTTGCACGAATTCTTAAATGTCTTTTCTTACGCATTTCATTGCTTGATTGTTTATTAATCATTGCAATTGTCTCCTTTCTTTATCTTGGATTACTTCTTAGCTGTTTTTCCTTCTTTACGACGAATAGTTTCAGTAGAATATTTAATACCTTTACCTTTGTATGGTTCTGGTCCACGTACGCTACGAACATTAGCCGCAAATTCACCAACAGCTTGTTTATCAGATCCTGAAATAACCATTTCAGTATTTTTTGGACATACTACAGTGATTCCTGCTGGAATTTCCATAACAACTGGATTTGAATAACCAGCGTTAATTGTTAAAGTTTGTCCTTGAACTTGGGCACGATACCCAACTCCGTTGATTTCTAATTTCTTGCTGAATCCTTCAGAAACACCAACAACCATATTATGTAATAAAGCTCTTGTTGTTCCATGGATAGTTTTATGTTCCTTTGAATCACTTGGTCTTTCAACCACGATTTCTGTCGCACTGATATTGAATTTCATATCATTATTGAATTTAAACTTTAAAGTTCCTTTAGGACCAGCTACAGTTACTAAATTGTTATCAGCAACTTCAACTATTACTCCTGCAGGTACATTAATTACCTTATTTCCAATACGAGACATAATGAATACCTCCTTGTAATTTTTATTACCAAACGAATGCTAATACTTCTCCACCAACTTGTTGTTTACGAGCTTCTTTGTCAGTCATAACACCTTTTGATGTAGAAATAATTGCAATACCTAATCCGTTTAAAACTTTTGGAACTTCATTTACACCAGCATATACTCTTAAACCTGGTTTAGAAATTCTTTTTAAACCTTTAATAACTCTTTCGTTATTAGCTGCATATTTTAATGTTACAGTGATAACATTTTGTTTGTTATCTTCAGTTAATGCATAATCAACAATGAACCCTTCTTCTTTTAATACTCTTAAAACTTCTAACTTAATTTTTGAAGCTGGCATAGATACCTTTTCATGTTTCATTTGATTAGCATTTCTGATACGTGTTAACATATCCGCGATTGGATCTGTCATTACCATAATATTGCCTCCTTCCCAGCAAATGAGAAATTATTTTTTTTACCAACTTGCTTTTCTAACACCAGGAATTTGCCCTTTGTAAGCTAATTCTCTGAAGCAAATACGACATAGTTTAAATTTGCGAATTACTGCATGTGGACGTCCGCAACGTTCACAACGTGTGTATTCACGAACTTCAAATTTTGGTTTGCGATGTGACTTAACAACCATTGATGTTTTTGCCATGTTTTAACGTCCTCCTTATTTCTTTCTGAACGGCACACCAAGAAGATCTAGTAAAGCACGTCCTTCTTCATCAGTTTTTGCCGTAGTAACAATTACAATATCCATTCCACGAACTTTTTTAACCTTATCAAAGTTAATTTCAGGGAAAATTAATTGTTCTTTAACTCCTACAGTGTAATTTCCACGACCATCAAATGAGTTAGCAGAAATTCCACGGAAATCACGAACGCGTGGTAACGCAATTGAAACTAATTTATCTAAGAATTCATACATTCTTTCTCCACGTAAAGTTACTTTTGCACCAATTGGCATTCCTTCACGTAATTTAAAGTTTGCGATTGATTTTTTAGCTTTAGTTGCAATTGGTTTTTGCCCAGTGATTACTTTTAATTCTTCAATTGCATCTTCTAATGCTTTTGAATTTGAAACAGCATCTCCACAACCCATGTTTACAACGATCTTTTCAAGCTTTGGAATTTCCATTACGCTTGTATAACCGAATTTATCATGTAATTCTTTTTTAATTACTGTTTCGTATTTTTCGTGTAAGCGATTCACTTGCTTAACCTCCTTTATTTATCAAGTACTGTACCAGATTTTTTAGCATAACGAACTTTTTTTCCGTTTACTTCTTTATATCCAACTCTGGTAGGTTTTTTGTCTTTTGGGTCTAAAATCATAACATTTGAAACATGGATTGGTGCTTCAACCTCAACAATTTGCCCTTCAGCATTTGCTTGGTTTGGCTTAACATGTTTCTTAACCTTATTAACACCCTCAACAATTACCTTGTTTTCTTTTGGGAAAGTTTTTAATACTTTTCCAACAGATGCTACTTCAACAGTTTTATCATTAACGACTCTTTCTTTCTTCTCTTTAATTTTTCCTTTTGCGTCGTTTTCGTAACTGCATTTTCCTGAAATAACAACTACTGTGTCTCCTGTTTTAATACGCATATTTTGCACCTCCTATTATAATACTTCCGGCGCAAGTGACACAATCTTCATGAAGTTTTTATCACGAAGTTCACGAGCAACAGGACCGAAAATACGAGTTCCGCGCGGATTTAAATCTTCTTTAATGATTACCGCTGCGTTTTCATCAAATTTAATATATGAACCGTCTTGGCGTCTTAATCCTTGTTTTGTTCTAACAACTACCGCCTTAACTACATCACCTTTTTTAACAACACCACCTGGTGTAGCTTTTTTAACTGTAGCAACAACAACATCACCGATGTTTGCAAATTTATTAAATGAACCACCTAATACTTTGATGATTAAGATTTCACGAGCACCTGAGTTGTCTGCAACAACTAATCTACTTTCTTGTTGAACCATTTTGAGAACCTCCCTTCAGGAACATGATTTATTATAAAACTACTTTTTCTTCAACAATTTCAACTAAACGGAAACATTTGTTCTTTGAAAGAGGTCTAGTTTCCATAATTTTTACAACATCGCCAACCTTAGCTTGGTTGTTTTCATCATGAACGGCATATTTTTTAGAATATTTAGCACGTTTTCCGTATAAACGATGTTCTTTATATGTTTCAACTAAAACAGTAATTGTTTTATCCATTGCATCAGAAACAACTGTACCAGTTAAAACTTTACGTGTATTACGTCCTTCCATAAATATCCTCCTTATTCTGCCTTAGCTTCTTTTTCGCTAATGATTGTTTTCATAACAGCGATTGTTTTTTTGATTTTTGAGATTTGAGCAGTATTTTCTAATTGACCTAAAGCTAATTGAAAACGTAAATTTAATAATTCTTGTTTAAGCTTCTCAACCTTTTCAGTTAGGACAGTAGTGTCTAATGCTCTTAATTCTTTTATTTCACTAGTTTTCATTACTATCACCAACTTTTCTTACGATTTTTGTTTTTACTGGTAACTTATGAGATGCTAATCTTAATGCTTCTCTAGCAACTTCTTCAGATACACCAGCAACTTCGAACATGATTTTTCCTTCTTTAACTACAGCAACCCATGATTCAGGAGCTCCCTTACCACTACCCATACGTACTTCTAGTGGTTTAGCAGTCTTTGCCATATGTGGGAAAATCTTGATCCATACTTTTCCTACACGTTTCATATGTCTTGTGATAGCGATACGTGCAGCTTCGATTTGGCGGCTAGTAATCCAAGCACCTTCAAGTGATTGTAATCCCCATTCACCAAAATCGATGTTATTTTGACCTTTAACATGTCCTTCATAGCTTACGCGGTGAGGACGACGATATTTAGTTCTTTTTGGCATTAACATGATTATTTACCTCCATTACTACTTTTGGAAGTGTTTTTCTTAGGAAGTACTTCTCCTTTATAGATCCATACTTTAACTCCCATTTTTCCATATGTAGTGTCTGCTTCTGCAGTTGCATAATCAACGTTAGCACGGAAAGTATGTAGAGGTACTTGACCTTCTGAATATCCTTCACTACGTGCCATTTCAGCTCCACCTAAACGTCCAGATACTAAAGTTCTTGCTCCTTTAGCCCCAGCTCTTAAAGCTTGTTGAATAGCAATCTTTTGAACACGTCTGAATGACGCTCTGTTCTCTAATTTTTCAGCAATTGATTTAGCTACTAAAATAGCATCTAATTCAGGTTGCTTAACTTCAATAACGTTAAGAATAATTTCTTTTTTAGTCATATATGCAAGAGTTGAAACTGTTTTGTTTTTAGTTTCAGCATCTTTTCCAATTACAACACCTGGTTTAGCAGTGTGTAATGAAATTCTAACACGATCTTTTTGTGCGCCTTTTAATCTTTCGATTTCAATTCTAGAGATAGCTGCTTTTGCATATGTAGTTTCTAAGAATTTTCTGATTTTTAAATCTTCATGTAATAAATCAGCTACATCATTCTTATCAGCATACCAGCGAGAATCCCAATCGCGAATTATACCAACGCGTAATCCGACTGGACTTACCTTTTGACCCATGGTAATTTCCTCCTTAATTAATTTTTCTCTGCTACAACGATTGTAATGTGACTAGTTCTTTTCATAATTGAACTAGCAGAACCTTTTGCTCTTGGTCTAAAACGTTTAAGAGTAGGTCCTTCACACACCATTGCTTGTTTAACGTATAATTTAGATACGTTCATATTATTATTATGTTCAGCATTTGCAATAGCTGATTTTAAAACTTTTAATGTTATAGTTGAAGCTGCTTTTGGAGTTAACGATAAGATAGCAATAGCTTCACCAACGTTTTTCCCACGAATTAAGTCAACAACTAATCTAGCTTTACGAGGAGCTATGCGTACTGTTCTTGCAATAGCCTTTGCTTCCATAAATAATCCTCCTCTCGGTTATTTTTTCTTCGCCTTTTTATCTTTTTCGTGACCGCGATATGTTCTTGTAGGAGCGAATTCACCTAATTTATGTCCTACCATATCTTCAGTTACATAAACTGTTACATGCTCACGTCCATTATATACACCGAATGTTTTTCCAACGAATGCTGGGAAAATAGTTGAACGACGTGACCAAGTTTGAATTACTTTATTTTCATTAGCAGCATTTTGTTTTTCTACTTTAACCATTAAATGATCATCACAAAACGCACCTTTTTTTACGGAACGAGACATTATTTTGTTCCTCCTTTCGAAATTTCAGTATATTATTTAGCACGACGAACGATTAACTTCGTAGACGCTTTTTTGTTTTTACGTGTTTTTAATCCAAGTGCAGGTTTTCCCCAAGGAGTAAGCGGTGCTTTACGTCCAATTGGCGCTCTACCTTCACCTCCACCATGAGGGTGATCGTTAGGGTTCATTACTGATCCACGTACCTCAGGACGATTTCCTAGATAACGACTCTTACCAGCTTTACCAACGTTTACTAACTCATGTGATTCATTTCCAACTTCACCGATTGTTGCACGGCAAGTTCCTAAAATTTTACGAACTTCACCTGACATTAATCTTACTAGAACGTATTTTTCTTCACGTCCTAAGATTTGAGCTGATGAACCAGCGCTTCTTGCGATTTGTCCACCCTTACCAGGATGTAATTCAATATTGTGGATTAATGTACCAACTGGAATATTCATAATTGGAAGTGCATTTCCAATTTTAATATCTACTTTTTCTCCAGATTGAATAGTCATTCCAACTTTTAATCCTTTAGGAGCGATAATATATCTTTTTTCACCATCTAAATAGTTAATTAAGGCAATATTTGCGCTACGATTTGGATCGTATTCGATTGTAGCAACGTTTCCAACGATAACATCTTTATTACGTTTGAAATCGATGATACGATATTTTCTTTTAACTCCACCACCTTGGTGACGAACAGTAATTTTTCCTTGATTATTACGTCCTCCTTTACTTACATAAGGAGCTAATAAAGATTTTTCAGGAGTATTTGTTGTAAGTTCTTCAAAACTTAAAACTGACATGTTACGTCTACCATTTGTGGTTGGCTTATATTTTTTGATCTCTGCCATTTTACGTTACCTCCTTTTACTTACGCTGTAAATCCATCAATTTTGTCGCCATCTTTTAATGTAACGATAGCTTTTTTATATCCAGATTTAAAACCTTCATAACGTCCTACTCTCTTATGCTTTGGTAGAACTGTAATTGTATTTACGCCAACAACTTTTACATTGAAAATTGTTTCAATTGCTTTTGCGATTTCGATTTTGTTAGCTGTTTTATCTACTTCAAAAGTATATTTGTTTGTTTCAGCTAATTTAACTGATTTTTCAGTGATGATTGGGCGCTTAATAATTTCATAATATTTAACCATTATTTAAGTACCTCCTCAAAATATTTTACAGCTGCTTCTGTAAGTACTAAATTCTTATAAGTTAAGATATCTAATACACTTACATGATTTGAAACAGCAACGAATGTATTTTCAACATTTCTAGATGCCATTCCTAAAACTTCATTTAATTCAGGAACAACTACTAAAGCTTTTCCATTAACTTTTAAATTATTTAAAACTTGTACGAATTGTTTTGTTTTTGCTTCTGCTAATTCAATTTTATCTACAACAACGATTTCATTTCTTAAAACCTTTGCTGATAAAGCAGATTTCATACCAAGTTGACGAACCTTACGGTTAACTTTCACTTCATAGCTTCTTGGAGTAGGTCCAAATACAACTCCTCCTCCACGCCATTGAGCAGCTCTAATTGATCCTTGACGAGCACGTCCAGTTCCTTTTTGACGCCATGGTTTTCTTCCACCACCGCTAACTTCAGTACGGTTTTTAACATCGTGTGTTCCTTGACGCATAGCAGCTCTTTGAGCATTTACAACATCGTATAATACTTGTTGATTGGGTTCAATCCCGAAAACTGAATCATCTAAAGTAATATCTTTTACTTTATCTCCAGCTTGATTTAATAATGCTACTATTGGCATAATTAAATCCTCCTTTCTTCAATTGATTTATTTTGATTTCTTAATTGCTGATTTAATAACTACGAATCCTTTTTTAGGTCCTGGAATGTTTCCTTTTACAAGGATTACATTTAAGTCCATGTTAACAGCAGCAACTTCTAGGTTTTGAATTGTTACTGTTTGGCATCCCATGTGTCCAGGTAGATTCTTACCTTTCATGTTACCTTTGATAGGTCCCATTGATCCTGGTCTACGGTGATATCTAGAACCGTGAGCCATAGGTCCGCGAGATTGTCCGTGTCTCTTGATACTTCCTTCAAATCCGTGTCCTTTACTTGTACCAGTTACATCTATAATATCTCCAACTGCGAAGATATCTCCTTTAACTTCTTGACCGACATTATAATTCGCTAAATCGTTATCTAAGCCTTCTTTAAAGCGAATTTCTTTAACGAAGCGCTTAGGATTTGTGTCAGCCGCTTTTACATGTCCGATTTCAGACTTTGTAGCATGCTTTTCCTTTTTGTCTTCATAACCTAATTGTGTAGCAACATATCCATCTGTTTCTACAGTCTTTTGTTGAAGAACAACATTAGGTGTTACATCTACTACAGTAACAGGAACTAATGTTCCGTTTTCATTGAAAATTTGAGTCATCCCTAATTTTCTACCTAAGATTCCTTTGGCCATAAGTTACACCTCTTTCTTTAAATTATTTCTTTAATACAATGTCAACACCGCTTGGTAACTCGATGTGCATTAATGCATCGATTGTCTTAGGATTTGGTTCTAAGATATCGATTAAACGTTTGTGTGTTCTTCTTTCGAATTGTTCACGTGAATCTTTGTTTACGTGTGGTGAACGTAAGATTGTGAAGATTTCCTTTTCTGTTGGAAGAGGAATTGGTCCATTAATCTTCGCACCAGTTTTGCGAACACTTTCAACGATTTTTTTCGCTGATAAATCTAATAATCTGTGATCATAAGATTTTAAACGAATTCTGATTTTTTCTTTTGCCATTTTGTTTTGCTCCTTTCGCCTATAATCTTTTATAGACTTGCTCCATGGAAAAACCCGATTTTTTTAAACATACTAGACAACGCTTTCTAGTGTATCGGCAACCTTCCATTTCACTGCCTTACCGTGGATGCACGGTCTATTACATTATACTAGATAGAAAACCTAATTGCAAGTGTTTTTTTTAATTTTTTTTAAATATTTATAATATATATAATATATATATTACCATCATTATTTTTTACCATTTTTTTATATAAAAAAAATCTTTAAAATAGGGGTATTATCAGGCTTTTTTAAAACAAACAAGCCTTAATAACACCTATTTTAAAGATAAAATAATCTTAAAAAAATTCAAAATTTAATTTATACTAAATTTTTCAATGCCAATTTCTTTAAAATCTTTCACAGCCTTATTAATTGAGGCCATTTCTCCACAAACGCATAGTGGTTTCTTGTTTTCCTTAGCAAATTCTACAACAGGGATTAATTTTTCCTTTAATGGTTCAATATATTCTTCAATATCGATTACGCTACGACTAACATCAAATAATTCCTTCAATAAATCATTAGTTCCTAAGGAAAAGAATGAGGCATCCTTAAAATCGTTAATATTTTCAATCGCCTCTTTTGTTTCTAGCATAATTCCGATTGGGAAGTTCGTTTTTGTCTCCTCTAAAACGATCTTTTTTAAAGTCAAAAATTCTTCATTTGTTTTGATATACGGAAACATAATTTTTAAATTACCAGGATTCGCTTGATCCATAGCTTTAATCTGCGTTTTAAAAAAATCCATATGTTTAAAGTAACTATTTATTCCTTTTTCAAATTGATATCCCGGAATGTGCTTATCATCTCCAAAATCAAAAATTCGCATAATAACGGTTTTTGGATACATTCGCTCTAGTATTTTTTTATAAATCTTAGTTTGTTCATCTAAATTCAAAAATCTACCATGTGACATAAATAAAAACTCACTGCGGTATAATCCTATTCCTTTAAAATTTGAACTAGCGATCTTGTCTAAATTATACATACTTGATAAATTTGCATATAAATCACAGCCGGTATAATCGATTTCTTCATCATGATAATGAATGACACGCATTTCTTCTTCTGTTGGGTTAAGATAGACTTCATCCTTGTTGATAAGCGCGTAATCACAATCTTTAATCTCTTCTAAAATAACATAAGGAATGTGCATTGCTCGACATAAAATAGAGCTGTGAGCTGTATACCCACCTTGATGAGCAATTATTCCTTTAATGTTTTCATTTAAATTTAGAACATCACTTGGAAGCAATTCATCAATAACTAAAATTGAAGCTTCTTTAATTTCTTCATATTCTCGATCATCAATTTCTCTAATAAACTGTCTCTTAATGTCTAATAAGTCTAAATATCTTTCCTTAAGATATTGATTATCAACAGCTTTTATCTTATCAATAAATTCATCCATTACCTTTGAAAATGCATAGATTAAACTACAAGATTCCTCTTTGATGCAATCTTCAATTTTCTTTCTTAAGACAGGATCCTTGATAATCAAGGCATGAGCATTCAAAAATTCATAATCCATATTGTCTTTAATATTGCTTTCAATTTTATTACTGATACTATCGAACAATGTCATTGATTCTTCTAAGCTCATACTAGCCTTACTAAAAGGGATGGCATCATTATATCGATAAACTAGTTTACCGTATCCAATACCGTTGGAAATACACTTAGCATTAACCTTCATGCAACCACCTCAATTCTATTATACCATTAAATGCATAAAAAAAGCTTTGAAATTAATCAAAGCTTATTTTAATTTAGATGGTGGCGCGGGACGGAATCGAACCGCCGACACAAGGATTTTCAGTCCTTTGCTCTACCGACTGAGCTACCGAGCCACATTAAATGGCGGTCCGGACGGGACTTGAACCCGCGATCTCCAGTGTGACAGACTGGCATGTTAACCACTACACCACCGGACCATTTGGTTGCGGAGGAAGGATTTGAACCAACGACCTCAGGGTTATGAGCCCTACGAGCTACCAGACTGCTCTACTCCGCGATATTAAAAAAATGGCGGAGGAAGAGGGATTCGAACCCCCGCTAGGTCTCCCTACTGTCGGTTTTCAAGACCGATCCCTTCAGCCGGACTTGGGTATTCCTCCGTATTATTATAAACTATACAATTTATGGTGGACCCGGTAGGACTCGAACCTACGACCAACCGGTTATGAGCCGGTGGCTCTAACCAACTGAGCTACGGGTCCAAGTTGATTAGATGGTAGCGGCGGAGGGAGTCGAACCCCCAACCTCCCGGGTATGAACCGGACGCTCTAGCCAGTTGAGCTACACCGCCATCGGTTGAAAATATAAATAAACTCAAATGGTGGAGCTTAGCGGGATCGAACCGCTGACCTCCTGCGTGCAAAACAGGCGCTCTCCCAGCTGAGCTAAAGCCCCATATAAAAAAATGGTACCTCGGGCCGGAGTCGAACCGGCACGGCATCGCTGCCATGGGATTTTAAGTCCCACGTGTCTACCTATTTCACCACCAAGGCATCATGGTGTCCTGCAGAGGATTCGAACCTCTGACCCTTTGATTAAAAGTCAAATGCTCTACCATCTGAGCTAGCAGGACTACTAGTAAATGGTGCCGAAAGCAGGAATCGAACCCGCAACCTACTGATTACAAGTCAGTTGCTCTACCAGATTGAGCTATTTCGGCATACTATTATTCATTTATATGGTGGAGGTTAACGGGCTCGAACCGCTGACCCTCTGCTTGTAAGGCAGATGCTCTCCCAACTGAGCTAAACCTCCAAATAATTTCGAGAAGCCTGGCAACGTCCTACTTTCGCACACTGTACTATCATCGGCGCTGTAGT